>JAJFIJ010000056.1 GCA_021775105.1 Rhodospirillales bacterium
CGACCCCGAGGGCAATGACGGTGCTTTCGTGACCCGGATTTATTTCAATCCGCTGGTGGTCTGGATGTGGATCGGTTCGATTGTCATGGTTCTGGGCGGCGCCATCAGCGTCACCGATGTCAGGCACCGGGTCGGCATCCCCCATCGTCGCCGCGCGGCGGCTGTTGCCAAACCGGCCAACTCCAAACCGGCGAGTGCGTGAGGGCATTATGAAATCACGACTGCTATTTCTGGCCCCGTTGCTGGTGTTTGCCGTGCTTGTCGGGTATTTCGCGGTCGGCCTGACCAAGGATCCGCGAAAACTGCCCAACATGCTACAGGGACAGCCGGTACCGGAATTTACACTCGCCCCCTTGCTGGGCCGCGATGACAAGGGCTTCAAAAATACCGACCTGATTGGCGACGTGACGCTGGTCAATGTGTTCGGTTCGTGGTGCGTGGCGTGCCGGGTCGAACACCCGTTCCTGATGGATATCAAGGAACGCAATCTCGTGCCCATTCATGGCATTGACTGGCGCGAAGAAGACAAGTCAGCAGGACCGGACTGGCTAAAAAAAATCGGCGATCCCTACACACTGGCGGGCGATGATCCGAAAAGCCGTGCCGCAATTGCCTTTGGTGTGACCGGCGCTCCGGAGACCTTTCTTGTCGATCAAAAAGGTGTTGTCCGTTACAAACACGTCGGACCCATCAACCAGCAGTCCTGGGATGAAGTGATCTTTCCGCTGATCCGCAAACTTCGTCAAGACGGGGGAACCTGAGATGCTGCGTATTCTGATATTCAGTGTTCTGGTCATGCTGGTCCCGGTTGACGGGCATGCGGTAAACCCCGATGAAATTCTCAGCGATCCGGCTCTTGAAGCCCGGGCGCGTGACATCAGCAAGGGGCTTCGCTGTCTGGTCTGTCAGAACCAGTCGATAGACGATTCAGACGCCAGCCTTGCCAAGGACCTCAGGGTTCTGGTCCGCGAACGCCTGACAGCGGGTGACAGCAACGAAGATGTCGTCACTTACGTGGTCTCGCGTTACGGTGATTTTGTCTTGCTCAAGCCGCCGTTCAAGATGGCAACGCTGCTCTTGTGGGTCGGGCCGATCCTGCTGATCGTTATCGGCCTGTTTGCCGCTTTTATGTTCTTTCGTAAAAACCGCGCCGAGGCGGCGCTGCCGGGTGCCACGCCAAAACCGCTGAACAAAGACGAACAGAAACGCCTTCAGAAGCTTCTTGCAGGGGATGATCAGTGAATATGTTATGGCTCAGCATCGCGCTGGTAACCGTTGCCGTACTGGTGATCATCGCCCTGCCGCTGCTCAGGTCGCGCAACAATGCCGGTGGCGAAGCGGAACGCGCCGACTATGACGTTGCCGTGTTCAAGGACCAGCTTGGCGAGGTTGAACGCGATCTCGAACGCGGTTTGCTGAGCCTTGAGCAGGCCGATGCGGTGCGAACGGAAATTCAACGAAAACTGCTGGTTTCTGCCGAAGGTAAAAAACCCGGAAAAAAGGATAAAAGTGCGTCGGGGTCTTCGCTTGGCGGCGCATGGACAGCTGCCGTAATTTCATTATTTGTTGCTGGCGGCTCGATCGGTCTCTACGCCCAGCTGGGGTCACCGGACCTCAGGGACCTCGCTTACGCAGACCGCGATATTGAGGCTGAACAGAACGCGCAAGAAGACAATCAGGCCGACCAGGAAATGCAGGCGCTACTTAATCAGCTGGCTCGGCGGCTTGAGAGAAACCCCGATGACGTCGAGGGCTGGTTGCTGCTGGGAAGGTCCCTGATTACCCGCAGACGCTATGATGAATCGGTCGGGGCTTACGAACACGCCGTCAAACTCCGCCCCGGTGATCCGGAAATTGCCGTCGATTATGCCGAAGCGCTTATTTTTTCCAATCGCGGGCAGGTCAATGACGCGGCGTTCAATACGCTGAAAACCGCGCTGGGCAATTCACCGGCCAACCCGAAAATCCGCTATTACATCGGCCTTTACAAAGCCCAGCGTGATGATTTCAGGGGCGCGTTGCAGGAATGGACGAACATCGCCGCACTCTCACCACAGGATGCGCCGTGGATGCCGACGGTGCGCCAGCAGATGGACGCCGCGCTGAAGGAATCGGGGATTGACCCGGCGACCCTCAAGCCGTCTGCCGCCGTTCTTGAAATGGCCAAATCCAACCCGCTGGCAATGCCGCCCGCCGCCGCACCACCGGGACCATCCGCCGAACAGGTCGAGGCCGCGCAAAAGATGTCGGCGGGCGACCAGCAGCAGATGATCCGCGGCATGGTCAACCGGCTGGCCGAACGCCTGCAGAACGAACCGGATGACCTTGAAGGCTGGAAACGTCTGGAACGGGCGTACCGGGTGCTCGGGGAAAATGACAAAGCCAATGACGCAGCGGCTAAAATCAGGGCGTTGCAGAATAACTAGATCATAGATTCATGAACGCAAACCGGCTGTTCGGATTTCCGCTTATCGGCGCAAAGCGGTCAATTCGCATCGGCACTTCAGAGGGCCGAGTTTGTTAAGGGTTGTCGGACATTAGGCTCGGAGTCTGAATACCAAGGACCGGCTTCGATTTAAAACCTTGACTGATCGTTCTATGTATGTAATTGTCCCACCATGAGCAGAGGACCTGACAAACAGTTCGACCCTGACGAAGCCCTCGGAAAGGCCATGCAGCTTTTCTGGGCGAAGGGGTACGCGGCGACCGGACTAGCCGAGCTGCAGACCGAGATGGGTATTGGCCGAAAGAGTCTATACGACACGTTCGGCAACAAGCGGTCGCTCTTCATCCAGGCACTCAAGCGCTACTCTGATAGCGTCGTCCATAACATCGTCGATGAGTTGATGAGGGCGGGACCCCCTCTTGGAAACGTCCGTCGGTTGTTGCGCGCACTTGAGGAAGAGCATTCGATACCGAGGAGCACCGGCTGCCTGCTGGGCGTCAGCATGGCCCAGTTCCGCACTGATGACGCAGAGATGGCCGGAATCCTCCGCCGCCATATGAAGAGGGTGGAGGATGCCTTCTACCGGGCGTTCAAACGCGCCCAGAAGGCAGGCGAGTTGAACGCCGATACCAACATCCGTGACCTGGCGCGCCTTTATATGGGTATCGCCCAGGGTTTGGCGTTGATCGGCCGTGTGCAGGAAACACCAGCCATACCACGAAGCATCGTGAATGCGGCGATAACGAGGCTGGATTCGGCCTGATATTTTTTTATCTTAACATTGACCAATCGATCTAAGAAAAGGAGAAAGATCATGCAACGTTTAAATAGCATCGACCCAGACACTGCCGCCGACGAAGCTAAGGAGCTTCTCGACGGCATCCAGAAAAAACTCGGCGTGACCCCTAATGTCCTGCGTACACTGGCCAATTCACCGGCCGCTCTGAAAGTCTACCTCGGCACGAGTGAGGCGCTTTCCAGCGGGCGTTTCGACGCCAAGAGCCGCGAAGCCATCGCGCTCACGGTCGCCGGGGCCAATGATTGCGAATATTGCGCCTCGGCCCACGCGGCGATCTCTAATGGTCTCAAAGTGGATGCGACCGAAATTCAGCGTCGGCTCGACGGCCATTCGGCTGATCCCGTACTTGATGCGGCCTTGGTTTTCGCCCGTCGTGTAGTCGAGACGCAGGGCTGGGTCAGCGACGAGGACCTCTGCGACGTTCGTGCCGCCGGCCATGACGACGAACTGATCACGGAGATCATTGCCAACGTAGCCGCCAACATCCTGACCAACTACCTCAACCACGTTGCTCATACCGAAATCGATTTCCCAAAGGTCGAGCTTGCTTCCTCCCGAGCCGCTTGACCCCAACTGGCGGCGGCGCGCACCCCCCTGGTGCGCCGTCGTTTTTCCAGGCCCGGATGACAACGCGCCCGGACCGAACACGAAATACTGAAATGAAAAGGAAAAAGAAAATGAATAAGTTCAACGACAAGATCGCCGTTATTACCGGCGGTAGCACCGGAATCGGTTTCGCCACTGCGCACCGGCTCATCATTGATGGTGCCCAGGTCGTGGTCACCGGCCGTAACCAAGAAGCGCTGGACGCAGCTGTACTTGACCTCGGTGATCGGGCCGTGGGCATCCAGGGCGATGTCGCCAATCTTGGTAATCTCGACCGCCTGTTCGCCCGCATCAAGGACCAATTCGGTCGCATCGACATATTGTTCGCCAACGCCGGGATCGCACCGTTCGTGCCCATCGAAGCGGTCACGGAAGAGCACTTCGACGGTCTGTTCGACATCAACGTCCGCGGACTCTTCTTCACCGTCCAGAAGGCGTTAGCACTGATGTCCGAAGGAGGGTCGATCATCCTCAATGCGTCCGTCGTTGCCCAGACGGGGTTGCCGAACACGAGTGTTTACTCGGCGACGAAAGCCGCTGTCCGCTCACTCGGCCGCACGCTGGCGGCGGAACTGTCGCCGCGCGGCATCCGGGTCAACGTCGTCAGCCCCGGCCTCATCGAAACACCGCTATGGGGAAAGCTCGGTCTGAGCCAGGACGAAGTCGAAGTGTTCGGGGCGCAGGTCGTCCAACAGACACCGCTTCGCCGCCCGGGCAAGCCCGCTGAGATTGCCGCCACGGTGGCGTTTCTCGCGTCTGAGGATGCGAGCTACTTCACCGGCGCCGATCTCGTCGCCGACGGCGGAATGGTTCAAGTCTAGACAATGTTTTCAACACCCAATGAGGAGTGTCCCATGAGCAACACATCCATCCATGTGAGCGATTATGACTCGATCAGCAACGTCGTCCAGCACTACATAGATGGCGCAATATCCGGCCGTGGTGACGACATGAAGCCCGTCTTCCACGAGAGCGCGACGATCTTCGGGTACATCGGCGATGACCTATTTGCCGGCCCGATTCAGAATCTATTTGACTGGCACGACGGGAACGGCCCGGCGAGCGAGCTTCAAGCGCGGATTGCCGACATCGATCTTGCCGACACGGTCGCCACCGTACGGCTTGAACTCGACAACTGGACCGGTTACCGGTTCACCGATTTGTTCACGCTGCTTAAACACGACGGCGAGTGGAAGATCATGAACAAGGTCTTCCATTTACACGCTTAATTGGCGCGATGTATTTGCCGTCGATTGCCGCTCACCGAATGTCCGGTGTTGTTAAGGGTTGTCGGACATCTGCCGTATCTCAGTGACGTCGGCGGGTACGGTTTGGCAGGTGTCGGACAAGCCTCAGGGGAGGAAACCGCGGGCAGTTCAGGCTCGGTATTTCGGTTTGTGCG
>JAJFIJ010000057.1 GCA_021775105.1 Rhodospirillales bacterium
ACCGATTTCATAGAGTTTGGCATCGCGTAGCAAGCGTCCTGTTGGCGATTCATTGATATAACCCGTACCACCCAGACACTGAATGGCCTCCAGTGCCATCCATGTGGCTTTTTCGGCGGCATACAAAATAGCCCCGGCGGCGTCCTTTCTGGTGGTTTCCCCGCGATCGCAGGCCTTGGCGACGGTATAAACGTAAGCTTTGGCGGCATTCATCGTGGTGTACAAATCCGCCAGCTTACCCTGCATCAGCTGGAAGTTGCCGATTGACTGGCCGAACTGTTTGCGATCATGCAGATAGGGAAGAACGATATCCATGCAGGCTTGCATAATACCTGTTGGTCCGGCGGCGAGAACGGCGCGTTCATAATCAAGTCCGCTCATCAACACGTTAACCCCCTTACCAACGGCCCCAAGGACGTTTTCTTCCGGAATTTCACAGTTTTCGAACACCAATTCGCAGGTGTTGGAGCCGCGCATCCCCAGCTTGTCCAGTTTTTGCGCGGTTGAAAACCCGGTAAACCCCTTTTCAATCAGAAAGGCGGTAATTCCATTGGGACCGGCGTCTGGGTCGGTTTTGGCATAGACCACCAGTGTGTCGGCGTCGGGGCCGTTGGTGATCCACATCTTGTTGCCGTTGAGGATATAACGATCCCCCTTCTTTTCCGCTTTCAGCTTCATTGAAACAACGTCAGACCCCGCTCCCGGCTCACTCATCGCCAGAGCGCCGACGTTTTCACCGGAAACCAGTTTCGGCAGGTAACGCTGTTTCTGATCCTCATTACCATTGCGACTGATCTGGTTAACGCAAAGATTGGAATGTGCACCATAGGACAAACCGACGGAAGCGGAGGCCCGGCTAATCTCTTCCATGGCAACGGTGTGTTCAAGATAACCCATGCCAGCGCCACCAAACTGTTCATCGGCGGTAATGCCCAGAACACCCAAATCGCCCATTTTCCGCCAGAGGTCAGCCGGGAATTCGTTTTCTTCATCGATCCGGGCCGCGCGCGGGGCAATTTCATCCGACGCGAAGCTGCTGACCGAATCCCGCATCATGTCCGCTGTTTCGCCAAGATCAAAGTTGAGTGTCGGGTACTGGTTAGAAATCATTGAATGCGTCCGTTTCTGAAGTTTTTCATCAATCTACAACATCTGTTCTGCCGGTGATGCGCATTATGGTCTGCTGCATGATTGCACACGTTGTTTCCTGTCCGTCTTTGACAGCGACAACTTCCCCTGTTGTTACCGTCAGAGTCTTTCCCGGTCGAATAACCTGTCCACGCGCAACAAGCATATCACCTTCTGCCGGGGCCATCATGTTGATCTTGAATTCCACTGTCAGTACGCCATCACCCGGCTGATAAAGTGTAAACGCCGCATACCCGCCAGCTCCGTCAACAATTGCACTGACTGCACCGGCATGGATGAAACCGTGCTGTTGGGTGAGTTTTTCATCGTATGGCAGTCGGATTTCAACAAACCCCGGGCGAATATTGCCCAGTTCTGCACCAAATGTCCGCATTAATCCCTGTCGATGAAAGCTGTCGGTTACACGACGGACATAAGCCGGGTCTCGCGTGGAAAACTCATCCATCCGAAACCTGCTCACCCAGACGCACTGCTCCATTCGCGATAATCTGGTCAGGAAAGGCCGTGGACTTTCTGGTTTTGGTGTCCATGTGAACCGCGATCAGGTCAGTCGCTGCTGCTGTTTCGCCAGTTTCTCCGTTATACATCTCATGGCGGAACTTGATAACCTTGCCGGCCAGTTCGACCAAACGTGTACGGATCGTGATGATGTCTCCGGCTGTCAATTCTTGGAAATAGGTAATGTGCTGGTCAACCGCAGCCATTCCTCTCGCATTATCACGCAAAAAGGTCGGTGATATGCCAAGGCCGGTGAAAAAATTCCAAGTCGCTTCGTCAAATTTCCCGACATACCACATCACGTTCATATGGCCCATGTGGTCGCATTGCGCCGGATATACACTACCCCGGCAGGTGATTTCCTGATCCTTCATGGCCCCTCCCCCAACCTGATTCCAGACAGACAAAATAGTTGACGTTTACGTAAACGTCAACTCAGAGGTATATTCAACCCAAATCCCTGATCCTTATAAAACCTCACCTGCACGGAAAGATATCAAGGCGACTAATGGGTTTCTTTCATCATTAACAAAACTCTGGTACCAAACTGCTAGTTAACGGCGCGGCTGGCATCACCAAAAAGGTCTGTCCCATTATCAAAAAACATTCAAAATCGGGTCGCAGATCCAAACGATCAACTCACAAAACCCGGCCACATGAGGCAATGCCGGTTGATTTGACAATGCGGGTATCCAAACTGGGGCGTCATTGTGATGGCGTGGCCACTGTTGACGGTACGGATAATCACGACAATCAAAAACAGCATTTTGTCCCCTACGCCTTACCGGGGGAACTGGTCCGGGTCAGGACCGTCGGCAAGCGGGCCCGGTTGCTTGACGTGCTCAAGCCTTCGAAAGACAGGGTTAACCCGTTCTGTACCCATTTTGGGCAATGTGGTGGGTGCACAGCGCAACATCTGCATTCCGGCCCCTACCGCATCTGGAAGCGTGGCATGGTCCAAACGGCGCTGGCAAACCGGGGCCTTGATGTTGAGGTTGACGACCTGATCGACGCACACGGCGATGGTCGGCGGCGGGTGACGCTCCATGTCAGGTTCACCAGAGGACGGGTACTCGCTGGCTTCATGCAGGCACATAGCCGTGAATTGATCGATCTTGAGATTTGCCCAATCCTGACCCCTGCCCTGCACGATGCGCCGCAAATTGCGCGGATACTGGCAGCCCCGTTCGCGGCTGGAACACAGCAACTTGATATCGCCATGACGGCAACTCCGGATGGTCTTGATTGCGACATCCGGGATTGCGGAAACATCGGTTATGATACCCATGTCGCCCTTGCAGAACGGACAGAGCAATGTGATATCGCCCGCGTTTCAATTGACGGTATTGTCGCGTTGGAGCGACGCAAGCCTGTATTATCCATCGGTAACCTTCGTGTTCCCTTGCCGCCGGCCTGTTTTCTTCAGGCAACAAATCTTGGTGAAGAAACGCTCGCACGTCTGGTACTTGCCGGGATAGGAAACGCCAAAAAAATTGCTGATTTGTTTTGCGGTGTCGGGCCATTTGCTCTCAGGCTCGCGCCAGACACAGCCATTTACGCCGCCGATAGCAATCAGGCGGCAATTGCAGCACTCAGCGAAGCGATTCGACACGGAAAGGACCTGAAGCCTGTTACGACCGAGGTCAGGGACCTGTTTCGAAATCCGCTGTATCGCGACGACCTTAAACCATTCGATGTCGTTATATTCAATCCGGCACGCGCCGGGGCCGAGGCACAGGCCACGGAGCTCGCCGCCTCAACCGTTCCTGTCGTAATATGCGTGTCGTGCGACCCGGCCAGCCTGGCGCGGGATGCCGCGTTGTTAGTGGCGGGTGGGTACCGGTTCGAGAGGGCAATGCCTGTCGATCAGTTCAAATATTCCCCTCATGTTGAAACAGTTGCAGTATTCCGACGAAATTGATTTCCGTCACACCTATTCATTTGATCCGTTATTTGCTTTCCAACATAATATCCTCATGACAGTTTTTTGGAGGTCCTCATGACAGAAGTTCATTTCCCTCTCATTCTTGATCTCGTCGAATGGGTCAAAAGGCAGCCCCGTACCTACAGTGATGTGATGGATGTATGGCGCACATCGTGCCCCCGCCTGCCTGTCTGGGAGGACGCCATCGACAAGGGCTATCTGGAACGTCAGCATGGCGGATATTTGGGGGAAACGGTGATTGTAACCGCAGCAGGTCGACAGTTACTGGTCGAAAATGGTCGCACAGGAGTTCCTGTTATATCGCCTCCGGAAACATCACCTCAACTGGGATCGGCGTAAATGAAGGTTACAATTCTGGACGATTATTTCGATTCAATCCGCACACTTGACTGTTTTGACAAATTGGCCGGGCATGATGTGACGATCTGGAATGATCATATGCAGGACGTAGATATGTTGGCAGAACGGTTGCATGATACCGAAGCGCTGGTGCTTTTTCGTGAACGCACACAGATTCGTGCGCCCCTGCTTGAACGCCTGCCCAATCTGAAGCTGCTCTCTCAACGCAGCGTTTATCCGCATATCGATGTCGAAGATTGCACACGGCTTGGCATTATTTTGTCGTCCAGTCAGCACGCTGGCACCCCGTCATATGCAACAGCGGAAATGACATGGGGATTGATCCTGGCATCAATGCGCCAAATTCCCCAACAACTCGCCTCCATTCGGGCCGGAAATTGGCAATATGGTGTTGGCCAGACGTTGCGCGGGAAAACGCTGGGAATTTTCGGCTATGGTCGGATCGGACGTGCGGTTGCGGAATACGGCAAGGCATTTGCGATGACGGTTCAAATCTGGGCCAGTAAGGAGTCCCGCGCCCGTGCCCGGGAAGATGGCTGGATCATACCTGATAACCGGGAAGCGTTTTTTGCCGGTAGCGATGTGGTATCGCTTCACATGCGTCTATATCCGTCAACACGGGGGATTGTCACTGCGACGGACCTCGGCCAGATGAAACCTTCCGCCCTTCTGGTCAACACCAGTCGCGCACCCCTGATTGAACCGGATGCACTTGTTGCTGCACTAAACGCCGGTCGTCCAGGCATGGCAGCGGTAGACGTTTATGAGAATGAGCCCATGTGCGACACGACAAACCCACTCTTGTTGATGGATAACGTGATTTGCACCCCGCATGTCGGATATGTCACCAAGGAAGAATACGAGGTGCAGTTTACCGACATTTTTGACCAGATCGTTGCCTATCAGAACGAGGCGCCCATAAATGTAATCAATACGGACGTTCTGGAAAGTTCGCAACGGAGATAGCAGTTGACTCAGGCCTTTGTTGCCTGCTGATGACGCCATCGAAATGACCCGCAAATCATTCGTCTTGCTCCCGCCTTCGGTATAAGGCATAAGCGGAAAAGGCCACATCGGGATGGTCGGGAGTATGAAAAAGATGCTCAAGGTTGTCTCTAATTGCTGGGCCCTCTTTCTTGGATTAGCACTGATTATGCTCGGCAATGGCTTGCAAGGCTCGTTGCTCGGCCTACGCGCCTCGCTCGAGGGTTTTTCCATATCTGCGACAGGTCTGGTCATGTCGGGCTACTTCATTGGTCTGATCATTGGTTCAACCATTGTCCCCAAAATAGTCAGCCGTGTTGGACATATCAGAAGTTTTGGGGCGTTGGCGTCGCTGGCTTCGACTTCAATTCTGGTTCATGTGATTTTTGTTGACCCGTGGATATGGTGGACGATGCGCGTTGCCACGGGTTTTGCGTACGCCGGACTCTACATCGTTTCCGAAAGCTGGTTGAATGATGTCGCGGAAAACGACACCCGCGGACAGTTGCTCAGTTTCTACATGCTGATCTCGCTCGGCGGTATGGCAGGCGGGCAGTTCATGCTTAACATTGCCAGTCCTGAAGGATTCACGCTTTTTATTCTGATATCTGTTCTTGTTAGTGTCGCTGTTATTCCCATTCTGGTTTCCGTAAGTACGGCCCCAGCCCTCGAAACGGTTGAATCGGTCAGCCTTCTCCACGTTTTCAGGGTTTCTCCTCTGGGGGTGTTTGGATTATTTGGTTCCGGGATTGCCATGGGTGCCATTTTTGGTGTTGGAACCGTTTACGCTGCATCCATCGGATTGAGCGTTAAAGAAGTATCGTTCTTTATGAGCAGTATGATTGTTGGCGGCATCATAATGCAGTATCCGCTTGGGTGGTTGTCAGACATATTGGGACGACGCAAGATCATCATCTTCACCTGTTCGCTTGGAACCATCGTGTCTTTGAGCGCGTCTACGGTGACGGTTAGCGGCTGGCAGTTATATACACTGATCGGCGTTGTCGGTGGATTATGCTTTCCCCTCTACTCTTTGTGTGTTGCCCATACGAACGATTATCTGAATCCCAGCCAAATGGTTGCCGCAAGTGGTGCACTGGTTATGTCCAATGGCATTGGAGCTGCTGTGGGTGCCCCTATTACCGCATTTGCAATGGACATCATCGGCCCGCAAGGGTTTTTCCAAACCACCGGGGCCGCGTTGGGACTTATCTGCCTGTTCGCACTTTGGCGTGCCACACAACGCCAGGCCCTGGCGCGCGAAGATCTGGGTGATTTTATTCCGATGGCACCCTCTCCTATCAGTGCCGCACTCAACCCCGACCTGGAACTCGAAGAGATCGAAGCCGCGTCAGACGTGGATATGGAAACCGTTGAGGCCAGTTTTGAAGAACTGGCAGATGATTTGAGTTCAGACGAACAAGGTGGATAGCTATATCAGTTGCCAACCTTGAACGGAGTGACCAGCCCTTCAAGGGTTGACATCAACGACAATGGCGTCAGTTTTCCGGTTCCCGGTGTTTCTTCTGTTGGAACACCGGCGACGGAAATCTCAAAGTGCGTGGAGTCAGCATCGACGACTATTGTATGACAATTCCTGTCTACACCGGGATCAGCCCATATTTCGTATTCCGTTCTGTCCGGTCCGATGCCAGCGAATGCCAGAGCCACCGCTATGTTAACATTAGCGGGAAACAGTGATGCGGCCTCTGCGACGGTGCCTTTAAATAAACATTCGGCTTCTGTCAGAATGTCCAGATCAATCCCCTGCTCTACGACAAATTTGGCTGTACGCAGGGAACTGGGCGGTTTGTTGGTTTTCATAACAACGGAATGAATGGTTCCGTAAGATGCCGCGCGCACGGCATCCAGCCCGACGATAGCTCCGGACGGGATGATGATCCTGCCGCCGTTTTCAAGGGCCATGTCGATCAGGTCAGGACGCGGCAATAACGACGTTACGCTGAGCGGCATGAAAATACGCCCTCTGGCCAATGCAGATTCCGCAATTTCCGCAAAACATTCCGGCGGAGCACATTCCACAACCACATCCGCAACATCGGCAAGATCCCGAAGGTCTAGCACGGGAGGCGGAGAAATAAATGTAGATACCCGATCTTTGGCGCGTTCCTTGTCACTAGCGGAAATGGCAACCAGTTCCAGACCGGCGACTCCATCATCAAGCCATTTCGCTGTTGGCATACCGACAGCCCCAAGTCCGCCAAGCGCAATTTTAAGTGGTAGTTTGCCAAGTGATAAGGGGTCAGGGGCCATTCAGTTATCTTGCACTCACATCAAACTGTTTTCTGTTCAAGTAGATTTTCGCATTCCTGTTCGCGCCGGACAAGTTCCGCAAGAATATCAGAAATGTCTTTCTGTTGCCGACGGAGCGCCGCCTGTCGGCCGCGTATCTTTTCAAGAAAATGAGTAAGCTGCGCGGTTTCAGTTGGATCAACATCATAAAGATCAATCATGCCGGCAATTTCTTCAAGCGAGAATCCCAGTCGTTTGCCACGCATGATCAGGCGTAAACGAATGCGATCCCGCGGACTATAAACCCGGCGCTGACCCTGACGCTCAGGAGAGATCAGGTTCTTGTCCTCATAGAACCGGATCGTCCGCGTCGTAATATCAAATTCCAGCGCCAACTCGGCAATCGTATATGAATCAGGCATATCCGCAGATTAATTGCCGTTTACGTTAACGTAAACCCCTGCTTTACCGGGGTTGAGTTTAAGCGGCATGCACGCGGTTCTTCAGAATACCAATACCGGACCACTCGATTTCCAACTCGTCGCCAACCTTGAGAAATCTTTGTGGGATGCGGCTGCCGCCTGATCCTTCGGGTGAACCCGTGGATATGATGTCTCCCGGTTTCAGATGCAGGAAGTTCGACACGTAATTGACCAGTGTCGGAATATTGAAAATCATCTGACCTACCGTGGTGTGCTGAACCCTCTCACCGTTCAAACGTGTCGACAGGGTCATCCGGAATGGATCATCAATTTCGTCTGCCGTAACAATCCAGGGGCCGGATGCACTGGCAGCGAAGAAGTTTTTTCCTGCTGGAACACTGTGTTTTTGCCAACCTCGAACCGATCCGTCATTCATGATCGTATAAGCCGCGATATGGTCGAAGGCATTTTCTTTCTCAATAAACCGACCTTCCTTACCGATGACCAGCACCAGTTCGCCTTCGTAATCGAAGGTCTCGCAGGCAGGTGAAGGCGGATAGATTAATGGTTCAAGATGACCAACCACGCTGCCCTCAAACTTGCCGAACATGGAGATGTTTTCGGGGGGCGGGATATCACCTTCGACCGGGTGTCGTTTCGGATAGTTGACACCGATACAAATGACCTTCTCAGCGTCATACAGCGGTGGAAGAAAGGAAATTTCATCTAGTCCAATACGTGCAGGTTGTCCGGAAATCCACGATTTCAGATCCGCCAGCGCGTCCTGTTCCAGAACCTCCCGGATAGAGCGACAACGCGCCTTGAACTCACCGTCCACAGGGATAAAGGCATCTTCCGCATCATTGACAACACCATACCCGATGTCATCACCAAGTTTGTAACTCAGTATTTTCATATCCGTGTCCTGCCCGTTACATAACCGCGCCGATTTGCCACGGCACAAATTCATGATCCCCGTATCCAAAACTTTCTGATTTGCTTTCTTTGCCACTCGCCACGTCGAGCCACAACTGGAAAATCTCAAGACCCATTTCTTCAACTGATTTGTTGCCATCAACTATTTGACCGCAGTTGATGTCCATGTCCTCTTCCAATCTGGTAAACATCGCCGAATTGGTTGCCAACTTGATACTGGGGGCCGGCTTGAAGCCGAACGCAGAACCCCGTCCTGTGGAAAAACAGACCAGATTAGCACCGGACGCGACTTCACCGGTAATTGACGCTGGATCATACCCGGGACTGTCCATGAACAGAAACCCCTTGGTGTCGATCTGTTCGGCATATTTGTAAACGCCATTCAGGTTGGTCGTGCCACCCTTGGCCGCTGCACCAAGTGATTTCTCCAGAATTGTCGTCAGGCCACCCGCCTTGTTGCCGGGAGTCGGGTTATTGTCCATGACACTGCCGTTTCGCGCGGTATAGGTTTCCCACCATTTGATGCGTTCAATCAATTTTTCTCCGACCTCAAGTGAGGCCGCACGCCGGGTCAACAGATGTTCGGCGCCGTAAATTTCCGGCGTTTCAGCCAGGATCGCGGAACCTCCGTGACGCACCAGCATATCGACTGCTGCACCCATCGCCGGGTTGGCGGTAATGCCGGAATAGCCATCCGATCCGCCGCATTGCAGGGCAACACAAAGTTCACTGGCATCAACTCTCTCGCGTTCCGCTGCATTGACCGTCGGCAATAACTCTTCAATACGGCGCACGCCTTCCTCGATGGTTTTGCGGGTACCACCCGTTTCCTGCATAACCAGAGACAGAAAGGTTTTGCCTTCCTCCAGTCCAAAAGTTTCCTTGAACGATGCAATCTGGAAGACTTCACATCCGAGTCCGACCATTACAACAGCACCAAAATTTGGATGGCCGCTAAATCCGAACAAAACACGTTGCAGGTTTTTGAACCCTTCGTCGTTAGGGTCCATGCAGCAGCCTGAGCCATGCGCAAAGGCAACAACTCCGTCTATGTTAGGATAGTTATCCAAAACCCCGCTTCTGTTGATACGATCCGCGATCTGTTTAATAACCGTCGCCGAGCAGTTAACACTGGATAGAATTCCGATGTAATTTCGGGTTCCAACTCGACCACTGGCACGGCGATACCCCTGAAAGGTCTGGCGTTCTGATTGTGGAACATATTCAGTCGGTTTGGCATCCGCGCCAAAGGCATAATCACGTTCAAAACCCTTGAAATCACAGTTGTGGGTATGAATATGCATGCCCGGCTGGATATCCCCGGCAGCAAAGCCGATGGTCTGGTTGAATTTTCTAACCGGATCTCCGTTCGCAATCAATACTGTCGCCATCTTGTGACCTGCGGGAATGCCCTCAATCGCACGGATGCCTTCGGATGAGCAATCCTCTCCCGCATCTATAGCATTCAGCGCAACAACAAGATTGTCGTTAGCGCCCAGCCTGATGGTTTTGGAATTATCCATAAATCTCAGCCTCACTTCACAGTAAAATCAGGGCGGCAAGCCCCAGAAAAACAAAAAAACCGACCACATCTGTTATCGTCGTCAAAAACACCCCTGATGCAATCGCGGGATCGATATCCAGGCGATCAAGAATGATGGGAATGGCCGTGCCGGCAACCCCGGCGACGATCATATTGACGATCATGGCTAGTCCGATCACGACTCCAAGAACCGGGCTGTCAAACCAGCCCCAGGCAACCCCGCCGGCCAGTATCGCAAATACGATACCGTTAAACACCCCAACCATCAGTTCCTTACCAATCAGCCTGGACGCGTTCGTTGCTGTAAGTTCTTTCATGGCGATCGAGCGCACGGCAACGGTCAGTGTTTGTGTTCCTGCGTTGCCGCCCATAGAGGCAACGATTGGCATCAATACGGCAAGGGCGACGACTTCTTCAATAGTGGCGTCGAATAATCCAATGACGATAGAAGCCAGAATTGCCGTCAACAAATTAATGACCAGCCATGAAAACCGGGACCGTGCGGTATCAATAACGGCATCATACAGATCGTGTTCACGCACCCCGCCCATGCGCATGATATCTTCTTCGTGCTCTTCATCGATAACGTCGACGATATCATCAATGGTGATGGCCCCGACCAGCCTGCCTGAGTCATCAACGACCGGCGCGGATACCAGGTCGCGTTGGCGAAACAGAAAGGCGACGTCTTCCTGATCGGCTGTCGCCGGGACAATCTTCAGATCAGTTTCCATTACATCTTCAAGTTTGACCGGGCGTCTGGTTCTGAGAATTTTGTCCAGCGCCACCTTGCCGACAGGACGATGAAACGGATCAACCACATAAATCACATAAAACTGATCGGGAAGTGGATTGTCTTCAGAGTCAGCGTTGTGGCGCATGAAATCTATGGTATCGCCGATGCTCCAGAATGTCGGAACGGTGACCAGTTCGCGCTGCATCAGGCGTCCGGCACTGTCGTCGGGGTAGGCTAACCCCTCCTCAAGAAGTGTGCGATCGCTTTCAGGAATGGCATCAAGAACACGCTTCTGGTCATCCTCGCCAAGTTCCTCAAGAACCTCGACGGCATCATCGGAATCAAGCTCGACCATGGCCGCGGCCACGCCTTCAATACCGAGCAATTCGATAACTTCGTCACGGACTGCGTCATCAAGATCGGGAAGAATTTCGGCATCAAATTCGTCGCGAATAACTTCAACCAGATGCGCGCGTTTATCCTCGCTGACACGTTCAAGAAGATCGGCGATATCAGTGTAATGCAGGTCGTCGACGAGGCCGCGAACACGCTCCGTATCGCCTTGATCCAGCGCGTCAACAACCCATTCTTCGATTCCCGATTCCAGATCGGCGATGAAGTCGTCGGACACGGTATCTTCGGTCAGACCTTCGGACTCGAGGGTTTCCGGATCATTCACGTTGAGCGGCCTCTACAAGAAAACGAGAGCCACTAGGTAACATGAATTTACCCAACTGAACACCGGCGTCGAACCCGCGATCAGCACATTGGTAAAGTGAATAATGCAGATAAACCGGGAACAGGATGGTGAAGACCAACATTTACGTCATGTGTCGCCTGTCACAGCGCCTCCCCCTTCTGGTATTTAGACTAGCGGCATACCTTGAATCGGCAAACCTCTGGAAACGGGGGACGCAAACAAACCGGCCTAAGGTCTTGACTAAGGCAGCGGCGTTACAGAAAGGGGCAATTCCATGCCTGATGCACTTTTTTCTCCGATTGAAATGTTATGGAACGCCTGGGTAAATCTCTTTACCCCTCTCCCCTACGGCAATCCGTATATTGCAGGATTGGTACTGGTCACGATACTGACAATACTGGCAAGAATCTGCTGGACCTTGATTCACCGGGAAATCGATACGCCCGAAATGGAACGTTTGCGGACCTATCGACGGGTGATGAATTTAAATTAGGCGAAGAGGGTCCGGCAACAGGAAAAAGTCATTTAAACGGTCGGCATATCGCCATCACGAAGCTTGTATTTATAGTCCACGGCACCAACGACATGTTCGACCTGGTCGCCTGAACCCAACAAGGGTAGATAAAGCGCTTCGAAGTTCCAGTGTTCACGGTCTTTGACAAAATCCGCATAACCAACGGTCCGGATCGGGCGCACTTCATTGGCACATACCCGAAATGCTTCCAGTAGAGACTTGGCGGCATCAGGACTGAAACTTTCATGCACCAGCTTGCCTGTCAGTTCCCTGCCCAGCCACTCTGTCACCTGGGTACCGATAAAACGGATACGAAATTCGTCACCTTCCACAATCCTGTCGCGGATAAA
The DNA here is from genome assembly GCA_021775105.1 of Rhodospirillales bacterium. Classification (GTDB taxonomy): domain Bacteria; phylum Pseudomonadota; class Alphaproteobacteria; order Rhodospirillales; family Casp-alpha2; genus JAJFIJ01. Next base: position 12,391 of record JAJFIJ010000057.1, read on the forward strand.
AAGCTGAGGCGCGGACTGATAGATATCCATCAGTTTGAAAGTCTGGAGCCGAGGTGGCTGGTCGTCGCTTTCACCCAACTCCCTCCAGTAATTCATCAACTCGACGGCAGCGTCAGAATACACCGTATCCGATTGCTCCCAATGAATTCGACTGAGGACCGCGGGTCTGGAGGTTACCATTAGGACAATCTAGGAGGAAACATGGTCAAAAGCAAAATAGAGACGAGCAAGCTAGCCAATTCGGCAAAATCACCTGAGATCCGCATCAAATGCGGTTTCACCTATACACATTCCAATATCTGTATTGAGAAGATGTTGACGAAACCGGCAACACCATGAAGTGTCACAGGTATTGTTAAGCATTGAAACCAAAAGGTTTCCAGAGATTGGTGCGGTCGAGAAGACTCGAACTTCCACGGGATTATCTCCCACAGCGACCTCAACGCTGCGCGTCTACCAGTTCCGCCACGACCGCTAATTCGTTACTGCAAGACAATGTCTTGCACTGGTATAGCGCGGATATAGCGAATGCGGGCCTTGCGATCAAGCGCGAGATGAGCGATTTTGCCATTCCATGGAAAATAACTCAAAAATTCGCAACGGCGCTATGCGCGACGCAATCGGAGATTTGCCGGTAGAATGGCGGATTAGCGATCAATTAGTCGACTATATGGATGCCATAAAGTTTATGGAACAACGGGTAAAGCACATTCGCGAAGCCAATAGACCGCAAACGGTCTGGCTGGTTGAGCATCCTCCCCTCTACACATCGGGCACAAGTGCCGATCCGGCTGAGTTGATTGACCCGGACCGCTTCCCTGTTTTTGAAACCGGGCGCGGTGGACGTTACACCTACCACGGCCCAGGTCAGCGTGTTGCCTATGTGATGCTGGACCTCAAATATCGTGGAGGTGACGTCCGTCGTTACGTCCATGACCTCGAAGAATGGGTAATCCGGACGTTGGCCTATTTCAATGTTATTGGCGAACGTCGGGAAGGCCGGGTTGGTATCTGGGTCAGGCGCGGTGCGCCCGGAACGCCCGGTGCCCGTGAAGACAAAATTGCGGCAATTGGCGTACGTATTCGCAGATGGGTGTCCTATCACGGCATCTCAATCAACGTTGATCCTGAGCTGGATCATTTTAATGGCATCGTACCCTGCGGTATATCTGGGCATGGGGTAACATCGCTCTGGGACCTTGGCATAACTGCCAGCGTCGCAGAGGTCGACTCCATTTTGCGTGCAACATTCGAAGACGTATTCGGAATTTCTACTGATGCCTGACAATTCAAGTCAATTCAAATGATCTGGTTATCGGAAAAGCGAAGGCTGGTGGCCTTCCTGAGCATTTTGCTGGTATCCGGTTTCTTTCTGGTCAGCATCATCGGTTTTCAGGTCTCCAAATCTGCCCTCAAGGACATTATTTCCGAAAACGAACTGCCGCTGACCAGCGACAATATCTATTCCGAAATCCAGCGTGACCTGCTTCGCCCGGTATTTATTGCTTCTGTCATGGCACAGGATACATTTCTGCGTGACTGGGTCATTCAGGGTGAGCCTGATGAATTACAAATTCGAAAATACCTCGATGAAATCAAAACCAAATACGGGACGATCACCAGCTTTTTTGTCTCTGACCGCACCCTAACCTATTATCACGCCAATGGTATACTTAAATCGGTCAATCCTGATGACCCCTTGGATGAGTGGTATTTCCGGGTTCGCGACATGGCATCCGAGTACGAAATCAACGTCGATGCTGACAAGGCCAACCGAGATACGTTAACGATTTTTGTTAACCACAAGGTATTTGATTATCAAGGCCAATACATTGGCGCAACCGGAGTCGGTCTGGCCGTCTACGCGGTACAGAAACTGATCGACAAATACCGTCTTAAATACCGGCGCAATATATATTTCACCAACAAGAACGGTGACGTCGTGCTTGCGGGTCCCGAGACGAAACAGGACTTCAAAAATATCCGCAACGTAACCGACCTGCACCCTATCGCTGAGCAGATACTCAAATCAGATGCCGGCAATTTCGAATATGAACGCGATGGCGACACTTTTCTGCTGACATCGCGCTACATTCCTGAACTGAACTGGGTGCTGTTGGTCGAACAATCGGAATCAGAAGCGATTGGCGGCCTCAAACGGACACTGGCAATCAATCTTCTGATCAGTCTGGTCATTACCGTGATTGTGATGCTTGCCACGGTTTTTGCCATTAACGTTTATCAGAAACGTCTGGAGCGCATGGCAGAGGAAGAGAAATTTATCAACGATCAATTATCAGAACTGAACGAGCAGAAAGATAAAATGCTCGCCATTATCGGACACGACCTGAGAAGTCCGTTCAACGCGATCATTGGTTACGCCGAACTGTTGGTGCAAAACGCTGATACCCTTGAACGCCAGCAAGTTTCAGAATACGCGGCGAATGTCGTTCAGTCCGGACGCAATGCAAACGCCCTGCTGGAAAGCCTGTTGGGATGGGCAAAGTTTCAATGGGGTAACCTCTCGCCAAATGCGGAATATGTCGAACTGGGGAGTATCATCGACCACAACTTTTCCATGTTTGAACCCGTTGCCGAAATAAAAAACATTACGCTCAGGAAAGTAAACGGAGCAGGTGTAAGTGTCATTGCTGATCCGGACATGATTGATCTGGTGTTGAGGAATTTACTCAACAACGCCATCAAGTTTACGAATGAAGGCGGCATGGTAACGGTCGACGTAAGTACGGCCAATGATTTCGCATGGATATCGGTTGGTGATACCGGTGTCGGAATGTCACCGGATACCCAGGCCGCAATTTTTGAAAAAAACGACCATAAATCAACCAAAGGCACAGCCGGAGAGGCAGGTGTCGGTATGGGCCTGATCCTGAGTCGGGATATGGTCGAAGCCAATGGCGGTATTATTACCGTAGAGAGCGAGGTCGATTCCGGTACAACATTCCGTTTTTCGTTACCTCTTGCCTGATCGTGCTCATTCAATAATTGCCTGACGGATCGATGTTACTCTAAAGTACAATTATGGCTTCGTTCCTTTCCAAACTGTTTGGTGGTGCTTCAAACAAGGAGCCGGGTTCGCCTGAGCGCGGTGATCCCGTAACCTACGAGGGCCTGATCATTCAGGCTGCCCCTGTTCCCGCCGAAGGCCAATGGCGGTTGGCTGGTGTTATTATCAAGGAGGCGGAAGGCGGTAATCTGGAACGCAGCTATCTGCGTGCCGACCTTTTTGCCTCGCGAGAAGAAGCAATGGAATTTGGCATCCGCAAAGGTCGACAGATTATTGATGAACAGGGACAGCGCATGTTTGCCAACGGTGAGCCGGTCGGTCGAGTTTAAAGAGAGGCTATTTTGGCCAAGGAAGACTATTTACGTCGATCGCCGATAAGGTTTGATGATCCAGATTATCAGATCTGCTATGAATATTGGCTGAAAATCAAGGGAGATCGGTGGGCGCCAGCTTGGCACGAGTGGCAGTGGCTGGAACTGCCGACAAAAATCATTCCCTACTGTCTGGTTGTTGATGTCAAATATGATCCTCTGGATTTTATTTATCGATTCTGGGGAACCGCCTATGTCACCATGCATGGCATCGATATGACCAACAAATCGGTCTCCGAAATTCGTTCACCTGTAACAGCAAAAAATTCAGTTGATCAATATTCGGAAATTGTTGAATTCAAGGAATCTATCGGATCTGTCTATACTATTCAGACCGGAGAACACGACGTTCTCCATGTCCAGACCTCGCTTCGGATGCCCATGACCACTAACGGTGACCGGGTTGACCAGATAGTCACTTTTGCTGATTGGCGGGAAAAACTGGAAGATATCAAAATTGAACATCTTCGGGTGTACGGCAAATAACTGGTGAATAAGACCCCTGCTGTTCAGGTTTCGTAAGCAGCATCAAAAAAGGCAACCTCCAGACTTACCGCACGGTTAAAGATATCGTGTGCACACTGTTGTTCATTAGCAGACAAGGTTGGGCCAAGGTTATCCATTTCAGATCGCATCCAGTTGACGAAAGCTTCGAAACCGGGATCGGTGTGCAGATCAATCCATTCTTTTAAGTAAAAACGGGCCGGTGTGTGATTGGCTACTGATTTCGCCCAGGTCAGATAGACCCATTCGACCGGCAACAGGGCGGCAAGGACGTTGGCATAACTGGTTTCGGATTTCTGACCCAGCATGACATCCTTAAAACCTGTGACGACGGCATGTTCCGACGGTTTTCTCCAGACCGAATTCTCAATTCCCATCGCCCCAAAAGACCGCCGGAAATAATCATCTTCGTCTCCAGACAAAACGCCCAGAAAACTGCTATAGCGGCGCTTTTCGGTCATACTTGGTGCCGTAGTAACCGCTTGGCCAACATGCGCCACCAGAATATCCAGAAAAGCATAATCAAGGACCAGATAACGGGCATACGCATCATCGCTGATCCGGTCGTTTGCCAGTTCCGTGACAAAACGATGTTCCGTTGCCGCCCGCCAATCGGGTTCACTACAGGCTCGTAGCTGTTCAGAAAACGATTGCAGATTATCCATTGTCGGGGATGTGCCTCAATCTGTTAAAAAATCACGCCGTATTTACCTGTTTTTACAGGTTTCGGAACCCGTCTTCCAAGGGCGGTTCTGCTGCTTCGATTACGACACTTGTCACTTCGGCCAAGCGAGGTCCCTGCCAGCAAAGATGGAGCATTTGATTGACGTTCTCCCCCGCCCCTGAAAACAGTGCATCAACGCGACCGTCTTTCAGGTTTCTGACCCAACCGGACAGTCCCAGCCGTTTCGCTTCCTGCACGGTCCATCCACGAAACCACACACCCTGCACACGGCCTGAGATCAACACCCGGACGGACCTGGTGGTCATTTCGAAAGTTCACCCAAAATCAGCGATCCCGCAACGGTCCACATCACCAGCCATATTACACCTTCCAGCACACGTGCTCCAAACTGGGTACGGAAGAACGGAGCAACCTGACGCGCGGAAATCGCCAGACCGTAGAACCATAGCAGCGATGCCAGAACAGCGCCTGCAGTAAAAAACAGGCGGGGTGTGTACTCATATTGTGCAGCAATTCCACCAACCAGCACGACCGTATCAAGATAGACGTGCGGATTCAGATAGGTGAAGGCCAGAGTGGTAATAACAATGCGTTTGAGATTGCCATTCCCCCCTTCTCCGTCACTGTCAGAAATTTGCAGATTTGGACGAAAAACTGCGTATGCGGATCTGGCACCATAGACAGCCAGAAACAGCGCCCCGCCCCACGCCGCGACTTGGCGAAGTGTCGCATTCTGGGCAATCAATGTACCGACCCCTGCTGAACCGACAGAAATCAGCAAAGCGTCTGAAAGAAAGCAAATGGTGGCGACGAGGAATACCCTTTGCCCTTTAACCCCCTGCTGAATGACATAGGCATTCTGACCGCCAATGGCGATAATCAGGCTACCACCAATGGCAAAACCTTGCAGACCTGCTAACCACATAAACGCTTATTCGAACTCGAGGATTATCTGATCAACCATCAGGCTGTCACCAGCAGCGGCCTTGATGCCAGCGATCACAGCGTCTTTTTCGGCGCGTAAGACATTTTCCATTTTCATGGCCTCAACAACCGCCAGTTCTTCGCCAGCCTTGACTTCGTCTCCGCTACTAACGGCAATGGAGACCAACAGCCCCGGCATCGGTGAGAGTAGCAGTTTGGAGGTATCCGGTGGTTCCTTGAACGGCATCAGGTCATTGAGTTCACTCATCCGCGGCTGAAGCACCAAAATGTCGGCTTGCGACCCGCCATGGGTCAAACGATAGCTGATACCGCTGCGTTCGACCTGAATACAGACGTCGACACCGTCGATTTCCGCCTGAAACAAGGGTTCACCAAGTTGCCAGGACGTATAGACCTCACAATCCTTGCCATTAATCGTCAATTCATATCCCGTATCTGTCGGCGCAATGCGAACCGGATGATTTTCGTCACGCAGGACAACCATCCAGTCTGCCGCAACCTGACGTTCATGACCCGGAACCTGCCCGCTGATCATCGAGGCGCGTTCCTGATACGACCGGTGAACAGCAGCACTAACGGCAATCAGTATTTTCGGATCATCTACCGGCAGGTCCTGTGCGTGGAATCCGTCCGGATACTCGTCGGCGATGAAATTGGTCGTGAGGTTCCCACCGATAAAGCGAGGATGGGCACAGAGCGCTGCCAGAAATGCCATATTGTGGCTGACGCCACGGATATAATACGCATCCAGCGCCTGGCTCATATTGGCAATCGCTTCGTTACGATCTTTGCCGTAGGTGATCAATTTGGCGATCATCGGGTCATAGTAGATTGATATTTCGCCCCCTTCATAAACGCCCGTATCGACACGAACCGTTTCTGATTCTTCAGGTGGCAAGTATTTAACCAGCCGTCCGGTCGAGGGCAGGAAATTACGAAACGGATCTTCCGCATAAACACGCGATTCAATCGCCCAGCCATTCAATTTGACGTCTTTCTGAGAGAGCGGCAGTTTTTCCCCGGCAGCAACACGGATCATCAACTCGACCAGATCCAGTCCGGTAATGTATTCGGTGACCGGGTGCTCAACCTGAAGACGCGTATTCATTTCCAGGAAATAGAAGTTCTTGTCTTTATCGACAATAAACTCAACAGTTCCCGCCGAAACATAATCAACTGCAGCGGCCAGACTGACCGCCTGTTCGCCCATTGCTTTGCGGGTTTTCTCATCAAGAAACGGAGATGGCGCTTCTTCAATAACCTTTTGATGGCGACGCTGGATGGAACATTCGCGCTCACCCAGATATACTGTATTACCGTGTGAATCGGCGATTACCTGAATTTCGATATGGTGTGGTTCTTCAATAAATTTTTCAACAAACACCCGGTCGTCGCCAAAGCTCGATTTCGCTTCATTAGTCGAACGCTCCAACCCGTCACGACATTCCTCGTCATTCCAGGCGACCCGCATGCCCTTGCCACCACCACCGGCGGATGCTTTCAGCATGACCGGATAACCGATGTCGTTGGCGATTTTAACGGCATCCTCGGGGTCACGGACGGCCTCTGTATGACCCGGAACCGTGCTGACGCCCGCTTTAAGAGCCAGCTTTTTCGACTCGATCTTGTCGCCCATTGCCATCATGGCATGGGGTTTGGGACCGATGAAAGCAACGCCCTCTTTTTCAAGTGTTGTCGGGAAATCCTTGTTTTCCGACAAGAACCCGTATCCGGGATGAACGGCATCTGCGCCGGTTTCACGAACAGCCTTCAGTATGTTTTCAATGACCAGATAACTTTCTGCCGATGGTGCCGGACCGATCAGTACAGACTCGTCAGCCATTTCAACATGCAGTGCATCAGGGTCAGCTTCGGAATAAACGGCGACGGTGGCAAGTCCCATCTTGCGCGCTGTCTTGATGACACGACACGCAATTTCCCCACGATTTGCGATCAGAATTTTCTTAAACATGAAAACGCCTCAATGTTTACGTATAAAGCATTCAGTCTTTACGTCCGGAGAACACCCCGAACAATCCCATAACAAAAGCCGCATGGAGCGCCAGAACACTCCCCCATCCAACCAGAATAATGACAAACCTGGCCGGATCAGTACTGGCGGAGAAATTCACTAGAAATATGCCCGCCATTACAATGAAATAACCTACCAGATGAAGGCCAAAGCCCAGCAACCGCCGTCTGGCACGTAAAACTTTTTTGTCGTCTTCCACCATCCCGCCTAAAGCGGCATGTTGCCGTGTTTTTTCCACGGATTTTCGAGTTCCTTGTCACGCAACATGCGCAGACTGCGGGAAATTCTGAGACGCGTGTTATGCGGCATGATCACGTCATCAATGAATCCCCGATGCCCGGCGATAAAGGGGTTGGCGAAGCGTTTGCGATATTCCTCTGTACGCTCTTCGATCTTTTGCTCGTCGCCGATATCCTGTCGGAAAATGATCTCCACTGCGCCCTTCGGTCCCATCACGGCAATCTCGGCCGACGGCCAGGCGAAGTTCACATCGCCACGAAGATGCTTTGAGCTCATCACGTCATACGCGCCGCCATAGGCTTTGCGGGTAATCAGTGTAACTTTTGGCACCGTCGCTTCGGCGTAGGCGTAAAGCAATTTTGCACCATGCTTGATGATACCGCCAAATTCCTGTGACGTTCCCGGAAGGAAGCCCGGAACGTCGACCAGAGTGACAATCGGAATATTGAAACAATCACAGAACCGCACGAATCGCGCCGCCTTGATTGATGATGAAATATCCAGGCATCCGGCCAGCACCATCGGCTGATTGGCGACAATACCGACCGTTGATCCTTCAATGCGACCGAATCCAGTCAGGATATTACCGGCATATTCGGGTTGCAGTTCGAAGAAATCCCCCTCATCGACAAGCTTGGTTATCAATTCCTTCATATCGTAGGGTTTGT
>JAJFIJ010000058.1 GCA_021775105.1 Rhodospirillales bacterium
TTGATCTTTCGCTGGTAATCATCGACTACCCCCGTTCGGATCGGTGTGACCTCCAGAGCTGGCATCCAACTACGCGTGCGATCATTGATGCCAGACGAGACAGTGAAACGAATGTCGCTGTAATCTCAACCATGACAGAAGGCCTTCCGGGAGATGTTGCGGACGAACTGATAAGCGAAGGTATTGCACCGTTACAGGGAATAGATCAGGCATTGTCGGCAATTGAAGGCGCCGTAGACGTAGGTAAAGCATGGAGCAGGCGATTGCCGCTCCCTGGAATCAGCAGCAGCAAAATTCCCGGCCCTGTGACCCGTTGGGATGAGTGGACATCCAAACAGTGGCTAGCCAATGCAGGATTTGCTGTGCCAAAGGGCAGACTCTGCACCTCGTCGGTTGAGGCTGTAGAGGCGGCTCGAGATATCGCCGGCCCTGTTGCGATCAAGGTGGTGTCTTCGGATATCGTCCACAAAACAGAACACAATGGTGTCCGCCTGAACGTTAGCGGCGTTGTTGAGGTCGAACGTCACGCTCATGATCTGCTGGCGGTCGGCGGCAAGGTTCTGGTCGAAGAGATGATCAATGAGGCGGTTTGCGAACTGATTGTCGGCGTCAGTCGGGATCAGCAATTTGGTTTGTACCTGATTGTCGGGTTTGGCGGCACATTGGTGGACTTGATCAATGACAGTGCTGTTATTCTGTTGCCCGCTGATCACCAAACTATTGTGCAGGCTCTGGCAGCATTAAAAATGGCTCCCTTGCTGCATGGCTACCGCGGCGGGGTTGAAGCAGATATGGATGCACTTGTCGAACAGATTGGACGTCTTGGCAAGATTGCGCTGAACCATGGGGAAAGACTGATGGAAATTGATATCAATCCCCTGTTGGTACTCCCAAAAGGGTGCGGTGTGATGGTCGCGGACGCCTACATGGAAATAATTGAGGAGGGCAAATAATGAGTGAAGATGCTGTAAAGGTTGTTCGCAACGGGCGAGTTCTGGAAGTGACACTGGATCGCCCAAAGGCCAATGCCATCGATACCGTGACCAGTCGACGTATGGGAGACGTGTTTCAGGATTTCAGGGATGATCCGGAACTGGGGGTTGCGATTATTACAGGTGGAGGTCAAAAATTTTTCAGCGCGGGTTGGGATTTGAAAGCAGCTGCAGAAGGCGAAGCTGCGGATTCTGATTGGGGGGTCGGCGGATTTGGCGGGTTGCAGGAACTTCCCGATCTGAATAAGCCGGTTATTGCTGCTGTTAATGGTATGGCTGTCGGGGGAGGGTTTGAGGTGGCGATTTCGGCCGACCTGATTGTTGCCGCCGATCACGCCCGGTTTGCTTTGCCCGAGATCAATGTTGGCATTCTGGCGGATGCAGCGACCGTCAAACTACCGCGCCGGATACCCCATCATGTTGCGATGGATATGTTATTGACCGGGCGCTGGATGGAAGCCGATGAAGCTCTGCGCTGGGGTTTGGTCAACGAAGTGCTTCCTGTCGATCAGCTGATGGCGCGAGCGCGCGAGATCGCGAACTTGCTGGCTGATGGGCCCCCACTGGTTTTTACAGCCATCAAGGACGTCATGCGCAGGACGGAGCACCTGCCCGTTCAGGAGGCCTTCAACAAGGTGACGTCGCTGGAGTTTGATACGGTTAGAACGCTCTATCGTAGTGAGGATATGCTGGAAGGCGCGCGCGCATTCGCTGAGAAACGTGCTCCAGTCTGGAAAGGGCGATAGCGCTCACTCTTCCTTGTAGAGAGGGCGAATATACTGGATTTCTGTATCCCATGGGAAATAAACCCAGACATCCTGACCAACATCGTGGGTATAGGTATCGACATGAGGCATGCCCTTTGGCTTGGCATAGACCGTAGCGAAATGTGAATCAGGCAGGATCTTGCGGGCTTCCTTCGCGGTTGTGCCCGTATCGACCAGATCATCGACCAGCAACCACCCGCGCCCATTCACCTCGGCGGCACGTTCAGGAATTTTTAAAATATCTATAACACCCTGTTTTTGCTCGTCGTAGCTGGTGATGCAAAGTGTATCAACGACCCTGATTTCCATTTCGCGAGCAAGAATTGCTGCCGGGAATAATCCGCCGCGGGTCAATGCAACAATTCCGTCCCACGGACCAAACTCCATTAGCTTGCGAACCAGATATTTGGAATCCCTGTGGACTTCAGCCCATGAAACGACATGTTTCATCAATTCTTCGCGTATATCTGGCATGAGTCCGTTCCTTCCGTTCGAGGGCAAGATTTAACCTGATCACCTTCCTTGTCGCAACGGAATTCAGGAAAATTCGGGCAACAAAAAAACCGGCTTCTTTTGAAGCCGGTTTTCCGCAGATATAAAACCGCTTTAGCGGAGATAAAGATGAACTTCGTTGTCCCGTGCCTGAGCCGATGTTTTGGCTGAAACGGCGATTCGCGCCGGTGGCATGCCCATTTCGATCAGCGATCGCAGCACGTTTTCAGAATGGCGACGGGCTTTGTTGGAATTCAGGGCAACACGCGCCTGTCCGCCGGATGTCGGTGCCACAGCAACCAGATCAAAAATGGCATCCGGGCGTTTTTCAAGAACCCGGCTGACGGCATTGTAAAGAGCCTGCTGATAGGGGACGTCGTTGCGATCAAAACGAATGACGACAAGCGGGCGACGTCCGGACGTATTGACCGGGGCACCCGCGGCGATGCCGGTGCCGCCACCGGAATTAGCCATGGCGATATTCATCAGGCTACCGCCATAAATCTCGCCGGACTTAATGCCTGTCGACAACAGGTTCAGGTTGGCCCGTTCCGTCGCCACATAATTGGTCTGACGTCTGACGTCATTGGAAACTTCCTTCAGCAACCGATCAATCAGAACATCCGTGCGATTGACTTCGTCTTCCAGAATGGCCAGCTGACGGTGATCTTCGTCAATGGCACCTGATACCGAAAATGCGGCTCTGGCGGATTCAGAAAGGAAAGATGACATGGTCGAGCTATTGCCGATATTTCCAGCCAGCCCGTTCATGGATGCAACGTCCTGAGATAACCGGTCAAGATCGGCCTGCGCACTTCTGAACTGCTGAACCAGAATAGGGTTGCCGGGAGTGGTGCCGACCTGAAGGCGGGCATTGACGGCGGCAATTGTGCCATGGAAACGCTGTGAATTGGCGACCAGTCCGCCGCGCAGTTTCTGAAGCTGTCCGTTATGTTGGGAAATCTGTGCCTGAAGGCGTTGCAATTCCTGACGAAGCTCGACGACTTTTTTGCCAACAAACGTGCCGGTCGGTTGACCAGATGTAACGCCGGTTGGTTGAAAATTACCATTGCCGAGTTCGGGCTGGGCTGTCGTCTGTTGGGGTGCCGCCGCTGGGGCTGGCTGCGCAGCCGCCTGTTCGGTGGTGGCCGGGGCTCCTGCCGGATCTTCACCCGTCAAAGACGGCCAGAGGGAGTCTTCCGAGAAAGAACAGGCAGGAAGCGCGATTACCGCGCTTACCAGCAGGGTTCGTAATCCAATTGAAACCATAATCCGTGTTAGCCCTTTTTAAGCTGAATCCCCTCTAGAACCTTCTGATAAGTATTATGAATCAAATATTATCCAGAAGTCTCCCTTTTTTTA
>JAJFIJ010000059.1 GCA_021775105.1 Rhodospirillales bacterium
CCTGCCGACGACGGCGGGTACTGGTTGGTCGGCCTCAGGCGTCGTCCAACAATTCCGGCGGTTTTTGATAACGTGCGCTGGTCGACGGAACATGCCCTTGGCGACACCTGCGCCAATCTTCCGGGCGATGCCAAAATAGCGCTTCTGGAGACACTAACCGATGTCGATGATGTTTTTGATCTTGCGCGCAGGGGAAAATAAGGGCAAATCGGAAATCCGGTTTGCAGGATGAAAAGGCCATTGGTAATGACCGGATTTCGGGGAATTCAGGACAAAAGGGTTCTGGTCACGGCGGGGGCGTCAGGGATCGGCCGGGCCATTGCCGAACTGTTTGTTGAAGGTGGCGCACAGGTGATGGTTTGTGATGTTGATCCAACGGCCCTTGATGACATACATCAGGCCCACCCCTCCATTCATGCCGAACTTGCCGATGTCGCCAGCGAAGCCGATGTCGCGCGGTTATTTGAGACAATGACCGACCGGCTAGGCGGCATTGACGTTCTGGTCAATAACGCCGGGATTTCCGGCCCGATGACGTGGCTGGAAGATATGTCACTGGCCGACTGGCGGCGCTGTATCGAGGTCAATCTGGACGGCAGTTTTCTCTGCCTGCGCGATGCTCTGCCGCTGATGAAAAACCAGAAAGCCGGATGCGTGATCAACATCTCGTCGAGCGCCGGGGTCATGGGGTACCCGATGCGTACCCCCTACGCCTCAGCCAAGTGGGCGATTGTCGGCCTGACCAAAAGTCTCGCCATGGAGGTTGGGCGTTTCGGTGTGCGCGTCAATGCCATTGCACCCGGGTCGGTCGAAGGCGATCGCATGGAACGGGTGATAGAGGCCGAGGCGCGGGCACTTGGGCATACGGAAGATCATGTCCGGGCAAATTATCTTCGCATGAATTCCATGCGGACCTTTGTCAGCGGCCGGGAAATCGCCGACACCGCCCTGTTCCTCGCCTCCGATGCCGCATCGAAACTGACAGGTCAGATCATCAGTGTTGACGGGCACACCGAAACCCTGGCAGTGCCGGAAGCATAAGACCTCCGGATGGACTGTATTTTTCAACAGCAACCAAATTGTCTTATTTGTGAAAAGGGACTGCAACGCATTCGGACAATACTGAACGCCAACGCAAGTTACGGGATACCCCGTAGCACTTTGCCAATTGTTCAGGGACAGAAAGAAAATGACCAACATTAAAACTGACCAGACCGAGACCTCTCTTATCGAAGCTGATGCGCACACGTATCACCGCCCAGAATTCACCGAATTTGACGTGTTGGCTGATGATGTTCTTTCCCGCCGCTCGTTCATTGGGGTGGGTGCTGTCTTCGGCCTGACCGCATTTGTCATGGGCTCCACTGCACTCACCCGGCCGGCACGGGCTACCAGCCGCCTCGGATTTGAACCAGTTGACGCCAATACTCTCGACACCGTCACCGTGCCGAAAGGATATAACTGGCATGTCGTCACAAAGTGGGGTGATCCGTTATGGACCACCGGTAGCGAATTCAACCAGACGACGCGCGGCACCGGCGTCAGTCAGGAAAGCGCATTCGGGGACAATAATGATGGTATGAGCCTGTTCACCGCCAACGGGCGAAATATCCTTGTCGTCAATAACGAATACACAAACCGCACCATCGCCTATGGAAATCGCGAAAGCAAAGGCCCGGAAACAGACGACGATATCCGCAAGGGGAAAGCTGCCCACGGCGTGTCCGTCGTTGAAATCAGACAACGAGATGGGCACTGGAAAATTGTCAGGGACTCTCATTTCAATCGGCGCATCACGGCTGATTCGCCGATGGAAATTACCGGCCCGGCCCGTGGTCATGCGCTTTTGAAGACGGCTGCTGATCCCACAGGCACAACATCACTTGGCACTTGGAACAACTGCGGCAACGGGCGCACACCATGGGGCACATACCTGACCTGTGAGGAGAATTTCAATGGCTATTTCTCAAGCAGCGACGAGGCCTATAAACCATCAGCCGAATTCAAAAGATACGGTATAGGTGTCAAGGACAGGGGTTATGGTTGGGCGCGCACCGACGAGAGGTTTGACATCTCGAAGCATCCGAACGAAGTCAATCGGATTGGCTATATTGTTGAAATCGATCCGTTAGATCCGACATCGACGCCAAAAAAGCGGACTGCACTCGGTCGATTCAAGCATGAGAACGCCGAGGTGGTCATCGCCCGCAATGGTCAGGTCGTTGTCTATATGGGTGACGACGAACGCGGCGAATTCTTGTACAAATTTGTCTCCGAGGGCAAATATGTCGCAGGCGGAGACAATAGCGTCTTGTTGGAAAACGGCAAATTGTTTGCCGCCAAATTCAACAAGGCCGGGTCAGGTGAATGGTTGGAACTGAGCCCCAAGTCGACCGGCATGGCGTCGCAGGCGGAGATACGTATTCACACCCGGCAGGCTGCCTCAGCCGTTGGCGCGACGACGATGGACCGCCCGGAATGGGTGTCTGCCCATCCTCTGCGGGCAGAAGTCTGTTGCGCGCTGACCCGGACAGCGGTGAAATCAAGCATTTTATGGTCGGACCACGGGAATGCGAAGTGACCGGTATTACCTGGTCGGCTGACCGTCGAACGGTATTCGTTGGCATCCAGCATCCCGGCGAAAAGGGTGACAGCCATTTTCCCGATGGTGGTCAGTCGGTGCCACGTTCAGCAGTCATTGCCATCGCCCGAGATGATGGATCCATTATCGGATAACCCCAGACGATAGTGGGCCCAAACCCAGGGCGGGGAAGAGAAACTTCCCCGCCATTTTTTGTGCCAAAAGATCCTCACGCCACATTTCGAAAATCGGTGTAAGGGTCGACCGGAATGATGCGCGGGTTGCCGATCCCGAGATCATCAAAATAGTGCATCTTGATGTGGTCCAGTTTGACCGTGTCGGCGACACCCGGCAGGCTGTAGAGACGATGTGTGTAGCGGGCGAGATTTGGGTAATCGACCAGCCGTCGCAATGAGCATTTGAGTTTGCTGTTGTAGACCGCATCAAACCTGACCAGCGTCACGAACAGATGCCAGTCAGTTTCGGTAATCTCATCACCAACCAGAAAGCAGCGGTTCGACAAAATCAATTCAAGATCATCAAGCGCTACGAACAGATCGCGGATGGCAACGTCATATTCAGGCTGGCTAGACGCGAATCCCGCTTTGTACACACCCATGCAAACATGATTGAGGACAATCTCGTTGATCCGGTCAATTTGAGGACGCAGGTCATCCGGATAGAAACGCACCGAAGCATCGCCCCACTGGTCAAATGCACTGTCGAGCATGCGGATGATCTCGCCGGATTCCGTGTTGATGATGGACGCCGTCTTTTTGTCCCACAGGACCGGCACTGTAACCTTGCCGGTAAAATCCGGTTTGGCCGCCTGATAGATCTGATAAAGAGCGTCTAAACCGTTAACATGGTCTCGTGTGCTGTGAGGACTGTCGGAAAACGTCCACCCTTGTGGACCGCTCCAGAGTGGATGTAGAACCGACATGCCGATGACATCTTCCAGTCCCTTCAGTTTGCGATAAAGAATGGTGCGATGTGCCCACGGGCAGGCATAGGAAACATAAAGATGGTATCGGTCGGGTTCAGCAATAAACTCCGTCGACCCATCGGCGGTGATCTTGGAACGGAAGTTGCGTTTGCGTTCTTCCGTCCGGGCGACCCGAAGGGCCGGGGTGTCTGTCACGTCGCTGTGCCAGACACCCTTGATCAGGGCCTTCATTCTGCGGGCTCTACCTGATAGGCGTCGCCGGTTTCGCCGATATCGCGACTGAGTGCGTAAGCGCCACTACCCAGCATCGCCTGGACGACGGACGCCATAATCAGAAACAGCGGGTATTCCCAACCACCGCCCTTGGCGGAAAATACCCAACCGTTGCCGCTGTGCACCCAGAAGGCACCCGCCAGTATGGGGATCAGGGCGAGGGCGATCAGACGGGTTCTGAAACCCAGGATCAGAGCAATGCCCCCCGCAGTTTCAGCGGCAAACACCAGATAGGCGGAAAATTCCGGCAGGCCGAGCGAACCGAAAAATTGTGCCGTTCCGGCAAGCGTGAAGACGAAAAATTTGAGGTACAGACCGTGCGCCAGGAACATCACACCCAGACCAACACGTAACAGCAGGGCCGCATAAGGGGCCGTTTTTTGATCAATCATCGTATTTCTCCAATTGCATTCAGGGGTTTGAATTTCTGAGATCAGTCTAGACTGTTTTAATTCGCAATATAATTCCGTATTATAGCAAATATAGTTTGCAAATTTGCAAATTGGAAATTAAAGAATGAAGGTTTGCTATGGATTGGGATGACCTGCGATATTTTCTTTCCGTCGCCCGTGAAGGCAGCCTGTCCGGCGCATCGCGCAACCTCGGTGTCAATCACACCACGGTCTACCGCCGGATGCTGGGGTTGGAACAGAAGCAGGGCGTGCGCCTGTTTGAACGCCTGAACGGAAATTACGCCCTGACGACCGCGGGTGAAGAAATGCGGCAATCAGCAGAACAGATCGCCGAAGAAATTGACGGCCTTGATCGCCGCTTGTCGGGTCGTGACCTCAGATTAAGCGGCACTATCCGGATAACCACCACCGACACGCTGGCCTACCGCTTTCTTGGCCCGCACTTTGCCAATTTTCATGCCGCCTACCCTGGTATTGGCCTGGAAGTCGTACTCGACAGCCAGCACCTCAATCTGACCCGGCGGCAGGCTGATATCGCCATCCGCCCGACCGATGCGCCGCCGGAAAACCTGATTGGCCGACAAGTCTCCGAACTGTCCTTCGCCGTCTATGGCTCGGACGACTATCTGGCACTGCATGGCAACCAGCACGACCTGTCCGCTCATAGCTGGCTCGGGTTCGATGACTCGCTATCGCATCTGATGGTGGCGAAATGGATGAGCGACAATCTCACCGAGCCGAACATTATTCTGCGTGCCAATAATTTTTTTGCCCTGTTCAGCGGCGCGCTGGCCGGCATGGGCCTCGCCGCGCTGCCCTGCTTTCTCGCCGACCCGGAACCGACACTGCACCGGCTCAATGGTGTGGAGGTGGTGAAAGGTTCGAGCCTCTGGTTGCTGACCCACGAAGACCTTCGCGACACAGCCCGCATCCGCGCCTTCATGGATTTCTTTTATGATGGACTGGTTGGGGAGAGGGGGGTGTTGGAAGGGAGGGGTTAGAGCAACCCGAACCCGCGCAGATCCGTTTCCAGCGTTTCGGCATCGAAGAACCGGTGGATATGGAAACCGATTTGCTGTGCGGCGATCAGGTTATCCACCGTATCATCGACAAACAGGATATCTTCTGGCTGTTTGCCCCAGCGTTCGAGAACCGCATTGAAGGCTTCGGGTGATGGTTTCAGGTGGCCGAGATCGGATGAAAAATAGACCCGATCAGCAAAGATCGCGGCATAGTCGGGGTGCAGACAGGCGAGACCGTCTTTTTGCGTCTGGCCGTTGTTGCTCAGGCAGCCGACTTCGCGGATCGATGCCAGTTCTCGAGCCAGACCGAAAATGATACCATCGGCTTCAAAAGCACTAACAAGCGCATCCCGATAGGATTCATAGGACCAGTCAACGCCGAGCAGGCGGCAAAATTTCGCATAACTGGCCGCACCGTCAAGTAGGCCAGCTTCGCATTTCGCAGCGAAATCGGTATCGAAAACCCGGGCCTGAACCTCGCTGGCGGGCAGACCGGCTGCGTCGCCGATATAGCGCAACCGCCGGTCCGGATCATAGTTGAACAGCACGCCGCCCAGATCAAACAGAACGGCTGAGGGAGCGCCAGTCATCTTCAGTCCAGATGTTCGGTCAGGCGCGGCATCATCTCGACGAAATTGCAGGGCCGGAAACGGATATCAAGCTGGTCATGCAGGATATCATCCCAGGCATCCTTGCAGGCCCCCGGCGATCCCGGCAGGGCAAACAGGTAGGTACCGTTGGCAACACCGGCGCAGGCGCGGGACTGAATGGTCGAGGTTTTGATTTTCTGATAACTGATCCAGCGGAACACTTCACCAAACCCCGGAATTTCCTTCTCCCAGACCTCGGCGAAAGCTTCCGGTGTGACGTCGCGGCCGGTCAGTCCGGTGCCACCCGTCGAAATCACGACTTCGATACCGGCATCATCGATCCACTTTTTCAGCTGCGCGACAATGCTTGGCACGTCGTCCTTGATGATCGCCCGGTCGGCAAGATTGTGACCGTCGCCTTCAAGGCGGGCGACCAGCGTGTCGCCGGAGCGGTCATCATCGAACGTGCGCGAATCGGATACGGTTAAAACGGCGATATTGACGGCGAGAAATTCGTCTTTATTTGCGTGTCCCATGGACCTCTGCGACCTCCTCAGGTTCCTGACCCAAGGCCATATACACTGGCCAATCGCCTTGGGCAATGGCGTCCAGCGAAGGCGTTGGCTGTTGCAGGCGATCACGGTAGATCCAGAGGTTAGCCAGTACGCGCTCGATGAAGATACGGGTTTCGCGGGACGGGATGCTTTCAATGAAAAACAGCGGGTCGTTTTTATAGCTGTTTTGGCGCCGCCACTTGTTCAGATTGCCCGGCCCACCATTCCACGCCGCCGCCAGCAAAAACAGATCACCGTTGATCTTCCGGTCGTTCAGCAATATCTCGATATAGCGCTGACCCAGATCGATATTGTGCTCGGGTTTGAACAGCTTGGAGCGTTTGCCCCAGCGATAGGCCCGGTCACGGGCAACAAAGCTCGCCGTACCTGGCATTAGCTGCATCAATCCGCGTGCCCCGGCCCAACTTTTGGCTTTCGGATTAAACTTGGATTCCTGACGGATCAGCGCGTAAATCAGAGCCCGGTCGACGCGGAACCCTTCAGTCGGTGTCCAGGTCGGGATCGGGTAGGCGGCACCATCGAACCCGCCGCCATTGGGATAAAGCTGATAGTCCAGCCGCACCGCCAATGAGGCCATATTGCCGTGTGCCGCCAGTGCCAGAATCCCCGTCGCCAGTTGTTGATCGGCCCCGAGGGCCAGTCGTTTGAGTTCGGATTCAGCCCGGCTGACACGTCCAACCTGCAGCAATGCAAGTGAGCGTTGTCCGGCCGGCATGCTGACCAGCCGTTCAAGGGCGTCGGCCCCGCCTTTCGGCATATCCCAGGAAAACTTGTCTTTCTCGCCAAGTACACGTCCTGCCAGTTGTCCATAGAATGTGCGGTGATGCCGGGCCGCCATCTTGAGGAACCTGTTGACCTGCTCGGGTTGGCGGGTCACCAGGTTGGCCCGCGCTGCCCAGAACGCCGCCCCGGCATGGAACCAGTCATCGCTCCGGCTCATACTGGCCGCGAGGGCAAAATTTTCGCCCGCAGCCTCGCGATTGCCCAGCCGCCAGTTGGCAAGGCCGGTTGTCCAGTGCGCCTGCGGCACATATTTACCGGATCGCTTGGCGGCCGCCCCAGCCCATTTAAGCGCCCAGTCATCACGCCCGGCGGAAAAATAAGCCTGCCCCAGTTTGGCGGCAAATTCGTCGTACTCTGCCGCACTGAACAGTTTTTTCAGTTCTTTCGTCTGCAAGGCACGTTTGGCAACCAGCGTGTGGCCGCGCCGAAGTGCGCTTCGGATATAGCGTTTATAATGACGTACCTTGCTGCGCCCGGAACTACTGAGGCGCTTGGACGGGACGCGAAGCTGTTTGCGCTCATCCGTTTCAGCATCAGAAGCCGCTTCCCAATCCCTTGGCGCAATACGCGCAGGTGATTTTGGTGATTTCCAGTTTCCCGGTTTGCGTCTGAGCGCCAGCTTGTGAAGACGCGGCGCTTCCGGATGATCATTATAGAGCGCCAGCCAGTCCTTCAGCTCCTTGTATTTTGAGCGATATTTTGTCGGGTGCAGGTAACGTTGGGCGAGG
Organism: Rhodospirillales bacterium; assembly: GCA_021775105.1. Lineage (GTDB taxonomy): Bacteria > Pseudomonadota > Alphaproteobacteria > Rhodospirillales > Casp-alpha2 > JAJFIJ01. Next base: position 7,912 of record JAJFIJ010000059.1, read on the forward strand.
ACGTGACCGAGCAGAATCCGATTGCCAAGACTGGCGATCAGCTTGTTGGCTTTCCGCCATTGCCCGCTTTCCTGAATGTCGAAAATGCGGCGATAGAGGTCGGTATCTTCAGAAGACAGGATTTGCGGCATTTCCACGCCCCGACCGAAGCTGCGCTCGGAACTGGAAACCGCCTGATAGGGAGACGGCAGATCAATTTTTAACGACGGGTCTGCGGCATGGGCGTTTACACCGACTCCCAGCACGAATCCACTAAGTGCGACAGACCCCAGTCGCTTGAAAAAACCGATATTCGTGAACATTCTAAATCCGCATCCCCAAAAAGCACCGCCCTGTATACTTGATCGCACGCCCGCGAGCAACCAAAGGCCTGATAATTAATATTCCTTAACCATACTGCTTAGCCTCAATATATGGTAAAAAGTGTTAATGAGTAATCTATATTTTGTGGATGTTTTTTTCAGGTCTTGTCGCAGGCGTGGATTTATCCGGAAAGTTTATCCTGAATACCGAGCAGATCACTCCAGGCGGCGCGCTTTTGCGACGGGGTGCGCAACAGATAGGCCGGATGAAACATTGCCGTTGCATCAATCGGATGCGACATCCGCGCCGTCTCATAAGTAAACCAGCGCCCGCGCAAACGGCCGACGCCCTGGGTTTCGCCAAGCAGTGCCTTTGATGCCGGACCGCCGAGTGTGACCAGCACATCCGGATCAACCAGTTCGATCAGGCGTTCCATGAACGGCATGCAGACCGCCGTTTCCTGCGGCGTCGGTGTGCGGTTACCGGGCGGCCGCCAGAACACTGTGTTCGACACCAGTACTTCACTGCGCTCAATACCGATGGAGGCCAGCATTTTATCCAGCAGCGCGCCACTGGGGCCGACAAATGGTTCCCCCTGACGATCCTCCTGAGCTCCCGGGGCTTCGCCGACAAACATCAGTTTTGCCTTGGGGTCGCCATTGAAAAAAACCAGATTGGTCGCGGTTTTCTGAAGCGCGCAACCGTCAAATTGTTCAAGTGCAGCCCGAAGTTCATCAGTATCAGAGGCTTTTTCTGCCAACTCATACGCTGATTTAACCGCTTCTTCACCGCTGGGCCCCGCTGGCGCATCCCCTGGCCGGGTCGGCGGGGGAGAAGAGCGTTTTGCCGTATTAGATTGGCCGGGAGAGGAAGTGGCGGGCACGCGGACCGGAGCGTCAACCAACTCAAACCGGTTGACGGGTGTCTCGCCAACGGTTTCATCGACACCCGCATCGATATGCCATTGCAAAATGCCTTTTACGTGAGCGTGACTGGTCATAAGCGGAATTTAACATACCCAACATCCAAAGCCCATGCCTACACATATACGCGAATGCCTTCTGTGGCGTTTTCATGACATGACATTCCTGATATAGTAATTGTCAGAAAATGTTAAGTTCTGGAAGGCGACAGCGACGAAGTTGGAAGATCCAGGGGGATAATCGTCACCGTGATATCCGGGTCTTCATTGAACATAACATTCCCGAACGAACCTTTTCAGGCTGGAACATGGCGTACGCCGCGCCAACGCCCAATGAATTCATGAAAAAGGCCGGTGTCGAAAATATGACCGGGCTGGCGGATTTCTACAGGACGGTCGACGACACATTGATACTCGAATTGATAATTGGTTTCTGGCGTAGTTCTCGTTCCTGAGAGGCTGATCGCGGTCAGAATAAGGAACCGAACCAATCGTCAAACCTTGTAACCGGTCACAGGCGTCGTTTTCAGGCAATTTGACAGCGCCTTTGTAATTGCCAAATCCGGTCAACTGGGGTCTAAACTTTGCTGAAATCAGCATTTGCTTTTTTGGGGGATCAGGACAGTGGACGCAATCGAACGGGAATCCATGGAAGTGGATGTTGTTATTGTTGGTGGTGGCCCGGCGGGGTTGTCGGCGGCGATCCGGCTTATGCAGTTGGCGGAACAGAACGAACATGAACTGACCGTCTGCGTGCTGGAAAAGGGATCGGAAATCGGCGCGCACATTCTGTCCGGCGCGGTCATTGACCCGATCGCGCTGAACGAACTGATTCCCGACTGGAAAGAAAAAGGTGCACCCATGGGTGTGCCGGTCACGGATAACCTGCACTGGGTATTGACGGAAACAGGGCAGAAATCGATGCCGCATTTCCTGATGCCGCCGCTGATGAGCAACGATGGCTGTTATACCCTCAGTCTCGGAAACCTCTGTCGCTGGCTGGCTGAGCAGGCGGAAGCGGCAGGCGTCGAGGTCTACCCGGGCTTCGCCGCGGCCGAGGTTCTTTATCATGAAGACGGTAGCGTAAAGGGTGTGGCGACCGGCAATATGGGGGTCGGCAAGGATGGTGAGCCGGGACCCAATTTTGAACCGGGCATGGAACTTCATGCCAAATACACATTCTTTGCCGAAGGTGTGCGCGGATCGCTGAGCAAGGAGATCATGTCGAAATTCAGTCTGCGCGACGGCGTCGAGCCGCAGACCTACGCCATCGGTATTAAGGAACTTTGGGACATTGAGCCGGAAAAGCATCATCCCGGTCGGGTCATCCATACCCAGGGTTGGCCGTTGACCGATACCGTCGGCGGCAGTTTTGTATATCATCAGGAAAACAATCAGGTGGCTATCGGGTTTGTCGTCGCTCTGGATTATCAGAACCCCTATATGTCGCCTTACGAAGAGATGCAGCGCTTCAAGACCCATCCGGCAATCAAGCCCATGCTGGAAGGCGGGCGGCGGGTGGCCTATGGGGCGAGAGCCATCAATGAAGGCGGCTTGCAATCGGTTCCCAAGCTGGTGTTCCCCGGCGGCGCGCTGATTGGTTGTTCGGCAGGGTTTCTGAATGTGCCGCGCATCAAGGGTACGCATAACGCCATGAAGACGGCGATGATGGCTGCTGAAGCGGCATTCAACGCGATCAAGGGTGGAAGCGAGGGCCGGGACGAGCTCGGTGCCTATCCTGAAGCCTTCAGAGGTTCGTGGGTCTACAAGGATCTGCACCGGGTTCGCAATTCACGCCCGGCACTGTCAAAGTTCGGTATTTCGCTCGGTACGCTCTATGCCGGGTTTGACATGTGGATAAACAATCTCGGACTTGGATTCTTGCTGCCGTGGACGCTGGGGCATCACGAAGATCACAAATCGCTGAAAAAATC
>JAJFIJ010000060.1 GCA_021775105.1 Rhodospirillales bacterium
CCTGACGGATACGGACGGTTCGGAAAGTCTGTCGATCACAATCTCTGATGTTCCTGATGGAGCGACACTGTCTGCCGGTACGGACAATGGCGACGGCACGTGGACGCTGGATGCCGGTGACCTTGACGGCCTGACGATTACGCCGCCGGAGAACTTCGACGGTTCGTTCGACCTTTCGGTCAGTGCAACCTCGACCGAAGCCGATGGTGGCGATACCTCGACGACCACCGGCTCGATCACCGTTGATGTGGCGGGAATCGATGATTCGGTTGAAGGGTCGACTCTGGAGACTTCGGATGCGTCTGGTAGCGAAGACACGGCCATTTCGCTTGATATTGATGTCACGCAGGCGGATACAGATGGATCTGAGACTGTCAGTGTTACGATTTCTGATGTCCCAACGGGTGCTTCATTATCCGCAGGTACGGATAATGGTGATGGCACGTGGACGCTTGAAGCGGATGATCTTGAAGGCCTGACGATTACACCACCAGATGACTCGAACACGGACTTCCAGTTGGGTGTTTCAGTAACAACGACTGAAACTGAAGGTGGGGAAAGCACGACGACTACAGCGACGCTGGACGTCGATGTGACAGGTGTGGCTGATGCTCCGACACTGGATGCATCGATCGAATTTAGCGCCTCAGAAAGCAGCGAAACCTCTGTTTCCGTGCCGCAGACGATCACCGATGTCGCCGACGACGCCGGGAATTCTGTTACCGTTTCGGGTGTTCCTGAGGGCGCAACATTGTCCGCCGGTACAGACAATGGTGATGGCACATGGACTCTGGAATCCGGTGATCTGGATAGTCTGACCGTGACACCGGCTGATGGGTCGACCGATGATATTTCCCTGTCGTTCGAAGTCACCGGTTCTGGCGGTTCTGGCGATACATTGTTCTCAGATAACTTCGACAACGGCGTTTCCGGTTATGGCGATGAAGCGGAAGATTATTATGGAGCGATGGAAATTGAGCAGGACGAAACGGCGACCAGAAGCTTTGATTTCGGTTCCGAACATGCCGGCCAGCAGGTCACCATCAGTTTCGATAGCGAGACTTGGGGCAGTTGGGACGAGAGTGGAAGTTATCAGGACAACTTCATCGTTACCGCGAACGGCAGCGAGGTCATAAACTCGTCCGATGAGGGCAGCGCCAGCCACTCTATTACGGTTACGCTGGATGAAAACGGTCAATTACAGCTCAATATGAACGTCGACTCGACGGCTTCTGGCGAAGGTGTTGATGTTGATAATCTGGTCATTACAGCGGGTGATGATTGGGAATCGTCCGTTGCATCCGAAACGGTTGATGTTTCACCCGAATTGGGTGGTGCAGTTTATGATCTGGATATCACAACCGGCCTGACGGATACGGACGGTTCAGAATCATTATCGATTACCGTTGATAATCTGCCCGACGGCGCTGTTCTTTCGGCGGGTACGGACAATGGCGACGGGTCATGGACTCTCGCGTCCGGCGATCTGGCAAGCTTGACGGTTACAGTTCCTGTTGGCACGGATGAATTCGATTTGCAGGTCAGCGCCACGGCAACGGAGGACGACGGCGATACAAATGTTGTATCGACCAGCGTGACCGTTGAAGAATATGTTCCGGCTGATACAGATGCAGACGGTGTCACACTTGATGTTGATGATGTTTCCGGGTCGGAAGACCGGGCGATTGCACTCGATATCGATGCGACCATGACCGATACGGATGGCTCGGAAACGCTTTCCGTAACGATTTCTGGTGTTCCGGATGGCGCAGCACTGAGCGCTGGCACGGATAATGGTGATGGATCGTGGACCCTTGATGGGGGTGATCTCGATGGATTGACGGTTCTTCCCTCTGAAGATTCGAGCACCGATTTCTCCCTGACCATAACCGCGACAACGACGGAATCGGACGGCGGTGCAACTTCAACCACGACGACGTCGATGAATGTGTCCGTTGACGGTGTTGCCGATGCCCCTGAACTGAGCGTGACGCTTGGGGCCGGTACGGAAGTCGGCGGCGCACCAACGCCGGTATCACACTGGGCGCTGGATGAAACCGGTGGGAACGACACCCTTGTTGATTCGGTTGGCGATAACGACGCCACGCCTGTCAATAAACTGCGTGACATGGATGTCAACCGTTCCGGCGGTGAAGGTGGCGAAGGAGCGGATCAGTTTGGGACTGCAGCCGGGTTCAAGGGTGGTGGAAAGAGCAACGAAGAAGAGTATATCGAAGTTGATCATTCTGCTGATTTGAAACCGGATAATGGCACTCTGACGCTTTGGTTGAACCCGGATGACACTGACGGCAGTTTCTCGCTGGCTTCCAGCGATTCGTCCGGATCAACGACCGATGGCGGATTTAACCTGCGGATCGAAGATGGTACCATCACGTATGAAATCGAAGATGCGAACGGCGCTCATCAAATTGAGGGTGGTGACATTGAGGAAGGTGAGTGGAGTCAGGTCACTGTATCCTGGGGTGATGACGGCATGCAGTTGTTTGTTAATGGCGAACTTGTTGCCTCTGATGACAGCTTCACCGGCGGTCTGAGTGGAAATGACAACCCCTGGACCTTCGGCGCGTCACAAGGTCTGAGCAGTGACGGTTCCGCTGACAATATGGTTGGCTTCTACGACGGACATCTCGATGATATTGCCATCTATGACGAGCAATTGAGCGCCGACAATATGGTCGACCTGTTTGACGAAGGTGTTGAAGCCGTGATGGACGGCGGCGGCACCGACAGTATGGAGTTCCCGCTCGATATTTCCGCCAATCTGACGGACACGGATGGTTCGGAATCGCTTGCCATTACACTTGATGGCTTGCCGGACGATGCCGTTCTGTCGGCTGGTACGGACAATGGCGATGGTTCCTGGACGCTTGATAGCGGAGATCTTGACGGTCTGACCATGACCGTTCCCGCTGGGGCTGATGACTTTGCGCTCAATGTGTCGGCGACGGCGACGGATTCAGGCGGCGACAGCCGTACGGTAACCGAGATCGTTCAGGTTGATGTTGAAAGCGACGGGTTCGATGGCGGTGACGTTGGCACCAGTGGTGTCGATGACATGACCGGTACGTCAGGTGCCGACGTTATGTCCGGTGAAGCGGGTAACGACGAGATCGATGGTGGTGCCGGCGATGACACTCTGATGGGTGGTGCCGGTGACGATACGCTTGATGGTGGTTCCGGAGATGATGTGATCGATGGTGGTTCCGGTGACGATGTCATCGACGGCGGTGCCGGTGATGATATTGCCATGGGTGGTGCCGGTGATGACCTGTTCATCTTCGGTTCTGGTGACGGCAGTGATTACTTCCAGGGCGGCGACGGCTGGTCAGATACAATTCAGCTTGATGGCGTTGACGGTGGCCCGGGTGGTGAGTCGGGCTGGGCACTTCAGGTTGATGGTGATGCCGGATATACACAGACCGAAGATGGCATTCAGTTCGATGCAGAAGCATCAGGTTCCGTCACACTTGCTGATGGTAGTGAACTGACCTTCGACGGCGTTGAGAAGCTGGAATGGTAACCAGGGACTAGCGGTCGCCGCAGTTGTTCGCAGTGGCGACTGCAGCTTGGATTTACACTGCGCAGCGATGTGCAAAGTCCTCAAAAATGAAATCCTGCTGGAGTTTGATGGTGCCATCATCGGATACTGTGTAGATCGTGGGCAAGTTGATGCCATTAAACCAGTGAGACTGGGCGTGGGTGTATGCACCACGTTTTCTGAAGATAATCCGTTCGCCTAACTGGAGAGGGGCGGAAAAATTGTATTCGCCGAAAATGTCGCCGGCAAGGCAGGTGTTACCAGCCAATATATATCGGTAAGCGCCGTCAGGTGTTGCGCCTGCAACCGGTGGCTGGGTCTGATAACTGAAGACTTCAGGCATATGATTGACGGAAGAATCAAGAACGGCGATTGATTTGCCATCGGATTGAAAAAGATCGATAACTGAACAGACCAGAAGCCCTGCATCTTTCACGAATGCAGTTCCCGGTTCGATAATGACATTGTGACTGTATTTGTCCTTCAGACGGGTAACGCTGTTGCGGAAGGGTGCAGTCTTGAGGATTTTGTCGAAATAAAATCCGCCACCGAGATTAAACCAGTCGATTTGATGTAGCAGATCACCCAGTCGGGTTTCAATTTTGGATATAACATCATCAATTTGGGCAAAACTCTTGTTGCCACAGGCAACATGAATATGGAGGCCGTTCAGGTTCGACAGACTTTCAGGACGCCGTTCATACTGAACTGCCAGCTCGTCGATGGGGACGCCAAGTTTGGAATTCTTTCGGCAAGGGTCATATCGCTGATCATTGACAATTGAAGTGCCCGGATTGAGACGCAGGCCGCAACTCGTCCGTTCGTTTATCTGAGCCCCGAAACGTTTCCATTGAGATAGCGAATTCAGTGCAACATAGTCACAAACATCTGCCACTGCATCAATTTCATCTGGACGAAATCCGGGTGTCGTCAGATGTACAGTGCCATTTCCCCTGAGCGTCTGGCTTGCCAGCTTGGCCTCAAACAAGGAGCTGCAAGAAAATCCGGCAACCCTGCCAACAATATGTTCCAGCACTGGAACAACGGAAGATGCCTTGATGGAATACAGCAGCTCACAACCCTGTTCACTGGCGAATCGGGACATCGAATTTATGCGTTTTTCCAGGCATCCCATGTCCCACACCAAAGCCGGAGTGGAGAGATCGACCTTGTTTAAGTCAATTCTGCCAGAGCCTTTCGTCAGGAATGGAGCCCGTTCCATTAGAGTCTTCCTTTATGAAATTCTGAGCGGCAGTATATAGCAATTGAGAAGTTTGCAAAAACGGGGCTACATATCATTAATCAGGCGCTTTCGGGTTTTTTTATGTATTAATCTGGATCCATAAATTTTGCGATTATGAGTACTCTGCATCCCAACCAACAGGAAGCCCAAAAACTGATGGGGCGGGTTAACGATATTGTTCCGGTCTCCGGCGGGAGTTCTTTAGCTCTCGACAAGTTGAAGGATCAACTTCAGGAAATTCTGGACGGTAAATGCGGAAACCTGTTGGAGGAAGAAGAAAACCTGGAGGCCATTTCCATTGAGCTTCGTTCCATCTGGCTTGCGAAATCACATCAGGTTTCGGGCGGGTATCTGAAATCTCCTCCCCATGATCAGGTAAAAATGCTGCCTTCCGGTCAAAAAATTCAATTCGATTATGAACGGTCTGCTCGGCCAAGGTCGTTGGAACGCCGTTGCCAGAAATTTGTTAACGTTCCGGATGACTGGCGCAGTGCGCATATGGTTTTTTCCAGTGGCATGGGGGCGTTAGCGACGATCATCCAGCTCTGTTGTGCCAGACTGGATGGTCCGTCTCCGGCAAGACCTGTGAGCCTTGGTATGTTTGGTGGATATTTTGAAACCTGGAGGCTGCTTGATTTTCTTCAAGACGCCACATTTGACGTTCGTCATCTTTTGTCGAATGAAGAAATTACAAGCGGCATCCAGTCCGGTGAATGCGATGCTCTGCTGATCGAGCCGGTCGCCTATGACTGGCAGATGACGGTGTTTGATCGGGACGCATTTCTGAAGACATGGGCGGAGACATCAGGCAAACATCCGCGTGTCCTTATCATCGATACGTCTATCACAGGGCACCGGTTTTCGGTTGAAGGTTTTCTGGCTGAATTCACGGTGGCGCCGCCACAACTGGTAATCGGCATTCGCTCCGGTTTGAAACTTGATCAGGAAGGTTTGGAGCTTTCTAACGTCGGGATTGCAGATTTTTTTATACCGAGAACTGGAATGGTAACGGATTTACTGGATTTGGTTACGAGACTGGGTGCTGCCCGCTCAGTGATGGGTGCCGGCCTCAGTTTCTATCAAATGGCGATACTGGAAGCACCCTGGTTTTTGAATCGTCGACAATTTGAAGAATTTGGCAACTCGATTTTCCAAAACAATGAAAATTTGGCCCGGTCAATTAATCTAACCGGTGGGGTGTTCTCAAAAATCAGTCATCCCGTCCTCGAAAAGGATGCTGATCTTAGTTGGGCTGTTTCACCATTTACTGTATTTCATCTGGCCGAGGATAGCGTCGGTAATCACGGTTTTCTGGTGGCGGTTTTAATGTATGAAGCAAAACGGCGGAGATTACAGTTTACTGCAGGCTCAAGCTTCGGATTTCGTGGACATCGTTTTGAAGTCATCAAGCCAGCGGTCCAATTGCGCCCGAACCCGGAACAGACAGGATTGTTGAAGGTCGCCATGGGCGCGCGGCAGGGCGCATCGTTTGAGGGCGTTTTGGAACTAATTGGCGAAGTCGCGGCTTTCGCTGATTTTGCCGCCTTGCGCGAAGCTTATGGAGACGTTAAGGCCTACGTGAAAGATAAATCCGGTGTTTTTGTTGCCCGCCCGCCACGTGGATAATGCTTTGCGGGTAATTTTAATGAGGTAAATTAATCAGATGATCTACCACATGTGCAAATCAGAAGAATGGCAGTCTGCTCAGACGAGCGGCTTTTACGGCGGGTCGTCACAGGACCTTGCCGATGGTTTTATCCATTTTTCGACGTCCGGGCAGATCGTCAAAAGTGCGGCCAAACATCGTGCCGGGCAGGGTGGACTGGTGCTGCTGAGTGTTGATGAGACCGCTCTGGGAGACAAACTCAAGTGGGAAGCATCGCGTGGCGGGGCCTTGTTTCCGCATCTTTACGGCGACTTGCCGCTCAGTGCCGTTTGCAGGGCCGATCCGCTGCTACTCGGAAATGATGGTAACCACATATTCCCGGAAGGCTTCGCGACCTGAATGGCTGGTTTATACTCATTGATCAGACCCTTGGTCAGGTGCCTTGACCCGGAACGGGCACATGGTCTGGCGATTTGTGCGCTGAAGAACCGTTTGGTGCCGGCATCTCCAGCGCCCGATGACCGTCTGCTCAATATCCGGCTATGGGGGCGAGATTTTTCCAATCCGGTCGGGCTTGCGGCCGGGTTCGACAAGAACGGTGAGGTGCCTGATGCCATGTTGGGGCATGGGTTTGGTTTC
>JAJFIJ010000007.1 GCA_021775105.1 Rhodospirillales bacterium
GGCAATATCGTCATTGAATCAGGTGGCGAGATTTCCGGCGACATGCAAACCATTGAGCGCAACAACGAAGCTGACTCCTGAAACCAATGACGTTCGGCCTGCGGAACCGTCATCAGCCAAAGGCGAAACTCTTCGCCGCAGTCGCCTGTGTTCTGTTGGTTGGGGCATGTCAGTCATCAACCCCGGCACCGGCGCCAACGACCCGTGATACCCGCGACGTGCCGCCCGTTCAGCCCGCCCTGAAAGCCAGGCCGAAACCCGAAATTGCCCGCGTTGCGCCTGAACCCGAACGGATTTACCCTGATCCGGATGCCCTGAAAGGGATATCTGCCAGAGACGTGATAGAGGCAATAGGTCAACCGGAATTCGTCAGAAAGGATCAGCCCGCCGAAATCTGGCAGTATCGCGGGTCGGCCTGCACGCTGGATGTCTTTCTCTATCAGAGCGTCACGGGTGCGGCCTACAAGGTTGATTACATTGAAACCCGGACCCAGCCAAACGGCCCGACATCAAACAGGGACTGTCTGGTTTCTATCCTGAAAGAACGGGATGCCAGCAAGACAACCGTTCCGACATCATAAATGCAACCCGGATAAAGTTTACGATCCGCTAATTTCAGGACAGCTCCAACAAAGGGGGCGCTGCAGATAACGGAAATTCAATATAAAACACCGAACCCGCCCCCGCCGAAGACTCTACGCCAATTACGCCACCCATGGCCTCGACGAGGGACTTGCTGATGGCCAGACCCAGCCCGGCGCCCCCTTTTATACGGGTGTCTGAGGAATCAATTTGCGTAAATCGCTCGAATATCTTCTCCTTGAATTCATCGGGAACACCAACGCCCTGGTCTTTCAGGCTGGTGCGCACAACGTCATTTTTGGTCTCGACCATAATTTCTACACAAGAACCCGGTTCAGAAAATTTTGCCGCATTGGACAGCAGATTGCGAAGGACCTGTTCATATCGATGGGAATTGATGTTTGCCAAAGCGGGTCCGCTTGAATCCTCAACCAAGAATTTTACGTCGTAAGCAGATGCAAAACCTCGACTGGCGTCAACCACATGGCTTGTCAATGCCTTCAGATCTTCGGGTTTGCACTCAATGGCCATTGAGCCTGACTGTATTTTCTCATAATCCAGCAGGTCGTTGACTAACACCATAAGGGTATCGCTGTTCCTTTCGGCGATATCGAGTAAAGATTTATTATTCTCAGACATGCCGCTTATTCCAACCCCGCTGAGCAGGCCCAGTGCACCCTTGATAGACGTGAGGGGCGTTCGGAGTTCGTGACTTACGGTTGCAAGAAATTCGGATTTGGCGCGGTTGGCTGCCTCCGCCTGCCGTTTTGCCTGACTTAACTCAATTGTTCGCGCGCCAACCAGCTCCTGCAGGTTTTCCTCGTATCCACGTTGCAATTCCTGCATATCATTAAATGCTGTGATTAAATGTCCGATCTCGTCTGTACTTTTCCAGTCGACGCCGGACCGTGCGCCAGAAACCGGTTTCTGTTGCATTGCGTCCAATAGTCGGCCCAAAGGCAACCCAACCATGCGGTATTGGGTAATCTGGACACCAACAATAATGGTGAACACCAAGACCAGCCCCATTAGCGCGTCAGACTGCAATCTCCCGCGGAAATCTCGCCTGATAACCTGGTCCGTCATCTCGATTTCCAGATTTCCTATCTGGTAAAATCCGTTATCGCTTGAAAAATTTACTTTCGTCGTTCGGTGGAGCTTGGGGTCAACCGGATCAGCCGGGCCATATTTATCAAGAATCTCGCCAGCTTTATTGCGAACAACAATGCGTCGAACCTCGGGGTTAGATATTGTCGATGCCAAAATCAGACGAATCTGTTTGCGGTCTTCTTCAAACATCGGCTCGGCCAAAATCAGGGACTGGCTTGCAATGGTCCTGTCCAGCCGCTGCAATAATCTCGATTTTGCGGTTTCAAATTTTATGAATTCATAGGTGCCCGCGACGACGATGAAGATTACCGTCGTAAGCGAAATAATGATTCCCAAAAATTTCAGAGTCAGCTTTCTGGTGCGCATATGATATGATCCAGATGAAGAGCTGGTGCCTTATAGATTATTCATTACAAGTCTTTTGCGGGCACGTTTTTTATGCTCGGCCAGACCCGGTTGCCAATCTCTATGTTCTTGTTTGTATTTTCTTCCCAAACGAGACGGGTACCTTTATCAAGTTGCAAAAACAGAACGCCATTAACAATTTTCCATGCATCGGGAGATACTTCAAATTTTTTCCCAAGCACAACACCGTAGGAGCAGTATCCTCCAAAGGCCGGTAAATATTTCTCCGGGTTTTGCAAAAATAACTGTCGGTTTTCTGATGACGAAAAATGGTACTCCACGCCATCCCTTTTGGTTGCAAATTTTTTATGGCCCTTCTTGGGCCCCGACGTACGATGAAATGAAACCAGATCATAGCCGTCAATACTGACCCCCTCAGCATTGACGTTGATATCGTTTCGTTCCGCTGCATTCGCCACACTCGCCCCGAAGAACAGCAAAAAGCAGGTCAACCCAACCGAAAACATCCGACGGTAAAGAAAACTCGAATCTGACATGACGCTTCCTATGTTCAGTGATATTTTTGATTTGATCAGTTATACGTCGGAGAGGAGCCAGCCCGATAGATAAATTGCATTAAAGACTGTGAACCCTTGTAAAAGAAAAATGATCGGGTTGAGTCCCTAAACCGTGGTTTTTCCCCTGAATTTGCAAAGCGCGGCCACTGAACAGTTCGGACAATCCGGCTTACGTGCCTTACAGGTATAGCGCCCATGCAGAATTAACCAGTGATGGGCGTATAGTTTGTACGTGTCGGGTGTGACTTTATCGAGCTTCTTTTCAACGGCCAGCGGCGTTTTTCCCGGTGCCAGCCCGGTTCGGTTGGAAACCCTGAAAATATGGGTATCGACGGCGATGGTCGGTTCCCGGAAGGCGATGTTCCTGACTACGTTCGCAGTTTTCCGGCCAACGCCGGGCAAGGCTTCCAGTGCGTCCTGATCATTGGGGATGATGCTGTCGTAATTGTCATACAGAAGATGGCTGAGCGCGATGACGTTTTTGGCTTTGGCGTTGTAGAGACCGATGGTTTTGATGTGGTCCTTGAGCCGCGCCTCTCCCAACCGGATCATTTTTTCCGGCGTATCGACAGTCTTGAAAAGCTCTTTCGTTGCCCGGTTGACACCAACATCCGTTGCCTGCGCGGACAGAACGACGGCAACCAGCAGGGTGAAGGTGTTGGTATATTCAAGGTCGCTTGTCGGATTGGGCCGGTCTTTCGCCAGCCTCCGGTAAAACTCTTCGCGGTCCGCTTTTTTAACCATGCTCACTCCGAAATTAATTCGACAGTCAGGATATCCGGACCCCGGACGGGAACAAGGGATTTCTTTTGTCCGGCACCAAAGCGAGGTAGAATTTGCGCAGGTTTCCCTGATGGTGCTGGAATCATGGTTGAGGGGCAGAAAAACGATATCCGGTTTCAGGCCGTATTGCGCCCGAACTCTAGCGGCACGATAAGGGGCACACATATTTTTTTGGGCTTCCTGCTGGCCGCGTTCATTCCAACCGGCGTGATTTTCGTCTTTGTCGGGGCTTGGCCGGTGTTCGGTTTCATGGGCGGCGAACTGCTTCTTCTGTACACGGCCCTTCGCCTCAATCAGCGGCGCAGCACCATCGTTGAACGCATCTCAATATCCCAGGCAGCCTTTACCGTTGAGCGGTCAGACCATCGCGGCAGCCTGAAGACATGGTCCTTCCCGCCACAATGGTTGCGCATCGAGGTCCTTAATCCGGGCCGACGTGACAATCGTCTGAAACTGCGCTCACACGGGGAATCGCTGATCATTGGTCATTTCCTGACCCCCGAAGAACGCCTTGAAGTTGCCTCCACACTGCAACGCGAGCTTTGGTCTTTTAGCCGTTAAACCCCAACACATCGCGCATGGAATAATAACCGGGGGCTTGCGATCCGGCCCAGATTGCCGCGCGAACAGCACCAGCGGCAAAAACGCTGCGGTCCGCCGCCTTGTGAGCAAGCTCGAACCGTTCGCCATCGGCGGCAAAGATAACCGTGTGATCGCCGACAACGCCGCCGCCGCGAAGCGTGGCAAAGCCGATGTTGCCCGGCGGTCTGGGCCCGGTGATGCCGTCACGCACCCGGGTTGCGACGTCATCCAGGTCGACGTTTCTGCCCTTCGCCGCCGCCTCTCCCAAGGCCAGCGCGGTACCGGAGGGCGCGTCGATTTTATGACGGTGATGCATTTCTACAATTTCGATATCATAATCAATGCCGAGAACCGAGGCCGCCTGCTCGGTCACCCCCAGCAGCAGATTAACCCCGACAGAAAAATTTGCGGCATGAACGATAACCGTGTCCGCACCCATTGCGTTAAGCTCGGTAATCTGGTCAGCGTCGAAACCGGTGGTGCCGATAACCATTGCCGTTTTGTGCCCGGCAGCGATCTCTGCATGGGCTATGGTTACGACCGGTACGGTAAAGTCGATAATCACGTCAACCGCTTTGATCAGGGCATCGGCATCGGCGGTGACTGCTTCACCCGTTTCCGGTCTCCCGGCCAGAGTCCCGAGATCCGCACCGATAAATTCACTACCCGGTGCCTCCGTACCGCCGCAAAGGTCTGCGCCTTCGGTCGCCAGAACTTCTGCCGCCAGCATTCGACCCATTCGTCCGGCGACACCAACAATCCCGATTTTCATGACCGTACCCCAATTTTTAACATCCATTCCGGACACTCTTAAGCGACGATGTTGAAGTTTTCCAGAAAGAAAGGATTTCGCCGCCCATATTTGTTATAATAGGCGAAACGCAAAAACAAAGGCGCTGCATGTTTCTTTATCTGCTTAACGAAAATCAGAAAAGTGCGTTTTTCGAGGTCGCCAACCGGGTTGCGCTTGCTGACCAGCGCCTTGTTAATCGGGAAATTAGATATCTCAACCAGTTGACCCATGAGGCCGGACTGAAACGCCGACCCATGCCGTCGGATGACCCGCTGCCCGTATTGCTGAATATCTTTGATACCTGGGAAGGCCGTCTGGCAGTTATTGTTGAGGTTGTTGTGCTGGCAATCATCGATGGCGATTACCATGAACTTGAGGATGTTTTTGCCAATGAGGTCATTCAAGGATTTCAGCTCAGCCAGAACGATCATGACCGCGTCAACCGGATTGCCGAACAGACCGCTGCGGCTGTCGTTGCGATGTGGGAAATGTCAGAAGAAAGCGCCTGAAGCCGTTGATTATGCTTAAAACTCAAGGTCGCCGCACGTGACCTTCGGGACTCATTCTATTCCTTGAGGTCTTCCCAAAGATCCTTGACCTTGTCAAAAAAGCCGTGCGATTCAGGGCTGGTTTTTTCGGATGGATGTTCTTCTTCAAACTCTTTCAGCAGATCCTGCTGGCGCTTGGTCAGGTTGACCGGCGTCTCGACGAATGCCTGAATGAACATATCGCCGCGTGCCTTTGAGCGCAGCACAGTCATGCCCTTGCCCTTGAGGCGAAACTGGTGACCGGTTGGCGTCCCCGCCGGAATGGTAATCCGGGCCATGGTTCCGTCAACACTTGGCACCTCTATGCTCCCGCCAAGCGCCGCCTTGGTCATGGGAATGGGAACGCGGCAATAAATATCCGCCGCTTCGCGCTGGAATATGCGGTGTTGTTTCATGGACAGGAAAATATAAAGATCGCCCGCTGGCGCACCGCGTAACCCGGCCTCGCCCTCACCCGACAAACGAATTCGGGTGCCATCCTCAACACCAGCCGGAATATTTACCGAAAGCGTTTTCTCTTTCTGGACCCGACCGGAACCGACACAGGTCCGGCACGGATCCTTGATCACCTCTCCGGTTCCCTGGCAGGTCGGGCAGGTCCGCTCGACGGTAAAGAAACCCTGCTGCGCGCGCACCCGGCCATGACCGTGACAGGTTCCGCACGACGCTGGCGCTGCCCCGCCAGCAGCGCCACTGCCGTTGCAGCTATCACAGGCAACCGATGTCGGCACCCTGATTTCGGTTTGCTTGCCGCTATAGGCCTCTTCCAGGGAAACTTCCATATTGAAGCGAAGGTCTGAGCCTTTGCGGGCGCCGCCGCCGCCCTGACGCTGACCGCCCATGCCGAACATTTCTTCGAAGATGTCGGTGAAGCCGCCAAACCCGCCACCAGCGCCGCCAGCGCCGCCAAATCCACCCGGTCCACCGGCACCACCCTGCTCGAAGGCGGCATGCCCAAAACGATCATAGGCAGCGCGTTTTTCGCCGTCCTTGAGTATTTCGTAGGCTTCGTTGACGTCTTTGAAGTTTTGTTCAGCCGCCTTGTCATCCGGATTGCGGTCCGGATGATATTTCATCGCCAGCTTGCGGTAGGCTTTCTTGATCTCGGCGTCGTCGGCTTCGCGACTGACACCAAGCTTGTCGTAAAAATCGTCCTTGGCCATGATCCGGGGCTCAACAGTTCATCTGATGGAGACGAGACGGAAAACCGTTCGGTATGGGGATGGAAAATCTGAATTCCATCCCCAAAAATCCGATCAGTCTTTTTTGTCCTGCTCAGCGTCGGGATCGACCTCTTCGAAGTCGGCATCAACAACGGTCGCGTCTTCCGCTCCGGCGTTCGATCCCTCATCACCGCCAGCAGCTGCCGCAGCTTCCTCAGCACCTTCGGCCTGGCTGGCCTTGTAAATGGCTTCGCCAAGTTTCATGGAAGCTTCGGTCAGGGTTTCCGTTTTGGCCTTGATCGCCTCAGTGTCTTCGCCCTCAAGCGCTTCTTTCAGCTCGGCAACCGCGCCTTCAATGACTTCCTTGTCTTCTTCAGGAACCTTGTCGCCATATTCACTGAGGTTCTTTTCGGTCGCGTGAACCAGCGAGTCCGCAGAATTCCGGACTTCGACCATCTCACGGCGCTCCTTGTCATCGTCAGCATGCTGTTCGGCCTCGTTGACCATGCGCTCGATGTCATCATCGCTGAGACCACCGGACGCCTGGATGCGGATCTGCTGCTCCTTGCCGGTTGCCTTGTCCTTGGCGGAAACGTTGACCAGACCGTTGGCGTCGATATCAAACGTCACCTCAACCTGCGGCATGCCACGCGGGCTTGGCGGGATACCGACCAGATCGAACTGACCGAGAATCTTGTTATCGGCTGCCATTTCGCGCTCACCCTGGAAAACCCGGATGGTGACGGCGGACTGATTGTCCTCAGCCGTCGAGAAAACCTGGCTTTTACGCGTCGGGATCGTCGTGTTGCGATCGATCAGGCGGGTGAACACGCCACCCAGCGTCTCAATCCCGAGCGACAGCGGAGTCACATCAAGCAACAATACGTCCTTGACGTCACCTTGCAGGACGCCGCCTTGAATAGCAGCGCCTATAGCAACAACCTCATCGGGGTTAACGCCCTTGTGCGGATCGCGTCCAAAGAAAGATTTAACGACCTCCTGAACTTTCGGCATGCGGGTCATGCCGCCAACCAGAATGATCTCGTCAATCTCGCCAGCGCTCAGGCCGGCGTCTTTAAGCGCCTGCTTGCAGGGCTTGACCGTCCGTTCGATCAAGTCTTCAACAAGCGATTCGAGCTTGGCCCGGGTCAGCTTGATGTTGAGGTGCTTGGGACCGGACTGATCGGCGGTGATGAACGGCAGGTTGACTTCCGTCTGACCTGAACTGGACAGTTCGATCTTGGCCTTTTCACCGGCCTCTTTCAGACGCTGGAGAGCCAGGTTGTCTTCACGAAGGTCGATCCCGTTTTCTTTTTTGAACTCGTCGGCAAGATAATCGACAATGCGGTGATCGAAGTCCTCGCCGCCGAGGAAGGTGTCCCCGTTGGTCGATTTGACTTCAAAAACGCCATCGCCAATCTCCAGAATGGAAACATCAAAGGTGCCGCCGCCGAGGTCATAAACAGCGATGATACCGGCCTCTTTCTTCTCGAGGCCATAGGCCAGAGCAGCAGCCGTCGGTTCGTTAATGATACGCAGAACCTCAAGGCCGGCAATCTTGCCCGCATCCTTGGTTGCCTGACGCTGGGAATCGTTAAAATACGCGGGAACCGTGATCACCGCCTGGGTAACGTCTTCGCCGAGATAGCTTTCCGCTGTCTCTTTCATTTTCTGCAAAATGAAGGCACTGATCTGGCTCGGGCTGTACTTCTTGCCGTCAGCCTGTACCCACGCATCGCTGTTATCACCCTTGACGATTTTATAGGGGACCAGCTTCTGATCCTTTTTCGTAATCGGATCATCAAACCGGCGGCCAATCAGCCGCTTGATGGCGAAAAGTGTGCTTTCCGGATTGGTCACGGCCTGGCGTTTTGCCGGCTGTCCAACCAGACGTTCGTCGCCTGCAAATGCGACCATTGACGGCGTCGTGCGCGCGCCCTCGGAATTTTCAATAACCTTGGCTTCCTTGCCGTCCATGATGGAGACACAGGAGTTTGTTGTACCAAGGTCGATACCAATTACCTTGCTCATGAGAACCTCTTTATTTGCGGCAGATTTTCCGGACCCCTAAGGCATCGGGAAAACCCCCTTGGTTTCGAAACTGAAAGCCCGGCCCGCTCTCCGGTAATGTGGCGGCCTGCCGACTTTCGCGGGTTATATAGGCCTGTATTGCGGAAGGCGCAACACTGCTATTCGTGTATTTTTTGCATATTGCCGGATGTATTCTAATGACTGGTATGTACTATTCACGAGTTCGCCGTTTAAAATCTATCATAAATAGTATATCTGCTTATTAAGCTATATCTGATGCTTTCAGGCGCAAAAAGACAAAAACCCCGGAGACGAGAGATGGCTGAAGAAATAAATAACCGCAAATTTAACTACATGTTTGACGAGCCCCTGAAAGGGGCGGCCCTGACAGAGTCGGCCAATCTGGCGTGGATTGGCGGCACTTCAGAAGAAATTATCAAACATGTCAGTGGCGGAGGGGACGGCGGACCTTTTACCGTCGCGATATTTGGCGCATGGGGATCGGGTAAAACCACGGTCATGCGGGCCTTTCAGCATCATCTGCAGACAACCGCCAAAACCATATGGTTTGAGCCCTGGCGGTATGAACGTGAAGAGCACCTTCTTATTCCCCTGTTGTCGGAAATGACCGTGCAGTCCCTGAAAGATGAAGAGGTAAAGCCCGATGAGAACAACAAGATTCTGTTTTTCGGGCAAAAGCTCCTCGCCCGGTCCGGGAAAATGCTATTCAGAGCCGGAACGGGGTATATTGGTCAAAAACTCGGGTTCTCGTCCGAGGAGATAAAGAATTTCAACAAACATGCGCTGGAAGTCGGAGGCCACATGCTCGGTGCCTATCAGGATGTCGAGAAGACAGAAACCGCGAGCGGCGAGACCGCTGAAAAGTGGAAGACCGATTCAGACGCGTTTCGTTCCGATTTTAATGCGCTCATAAAAGCGATCCGGGGGGAAGACGACGGTCAAGAAAAGCGTCCTGTATGTATCTTTATCGATGATCTGGATCGCTGTTCGGCGACACAGGTCCGTCGCCTGATTGAATCAATGAAGAACTTCCTCTGGGAACCCGGTGTTGTCTACTTTCTCGCGCTTGACAGAGAGCAGGTAACGGAAGCGCTGGCGGTCCCCTACCTTGATTTTTATGCCAAGGTGCCGGGCCATCGGGA
The DNA here is from genome assembly GCA_021775105.1 of Rhodospirillales bacterium. Classification (GTDB taxonomy): domain Bacteria; phylum Pseudomonadota; class Alphaproteobacteria; order Rhodospirillales; family Casp-alpha2; genus JAJFIJ01. The sequence goes on from JAJFIJ010000007.1 coordinate 9,679, forward strand.
ACCCGTCGCGCAAGCCATCGAGAGCGCAACCAACTATCTGGAAAAATTCTTTCTGTACCCCATCGACATTGATGATGAATCGGCAGAAATCAGCTCAGACAGCGCCGTAATTCTGACGGCAGCGAAAGAGGCATTCAATCAAAACCTGAAGACAAACTTGGCTGCAGATACCGACCTGAACTCAGAATGTGAGAAAGCCCTCAATGTTATAACGCACGGAGACGCCAATCTTCGGCGCACAAAAAGGGCGTTCAGATGGTTGCATTTTGAGGTTGTTGGCAAACGCACAAAACACCTCGCCCAGCGCTTCGCCATATTTGTCCTTGCCGAAACATTTCCCCAGCTGTGGATCAAAAGCATGGCCGAACAGAACGCTCGGACGAGATCCCAGATACTTTGGTTTGTTTCTGAATTATTGATAGATTTTGGGACCGATGACGGGAAATCACAGAAAGAACCAGAGGAAGCTTTATACGAACTGATCCGCCAGCTTTCCGACAATGTAAACGGTAATAAGGAAATCACGCTCAGCAATGATGATACAAATGATCTGATAGAAGGTGCACGATCCGCTGCCCGTGCACTTCAGGATACTCCTGCCGGGAACTTTATTCTCGACCTGGCGACGATCGGAGACATCACCAGCCTTAAAAGGCTAAAAGCCCTGACAGACTACATTGAACTTCTGGATTGATCACGTCGTTATGGTTGCCGCGTCCGACATACGCCCTCCATACAGACGGGTCTGATTGCCGTCGCTAACGAAGCATTTTCTTGAGCAGCGACAACCCTTTTTCGGCCTCTGCATTACCGGCAGCACCTTTCTCCAGGCGCTCGATTTCCGCGCGTTGCTGATCCTCCGGCAAAACCAAAATTTTGCGGGCCATTTTGCGCAACGGACTGCGCACGGGATTTAACGCAGTCTCCGATGTATTCTTGCCCGCGGGCATGAACTGACTATATTTCATGGCTTCACGAGTCCTCGCCTCAACTGCCGTATTTTACACCAATTTCCGTAAAGCTCAAAGTTCCTGATCAAGCTGTGATCCGGGCTCGGCACCCTTGCTCTCGTAAGCCGTCTGGCCGTCACGGGACGGGTCGGTTTCTGCGGCCTCTTCACTGTCGGTTTCAGGCTTTGCCTCGACCGCGATTTTCGGTCCACCCTTGGTAATGCCGACCTTGGCGGCACGCAGCGTGCGACCGCTCAGTGTGTACCCGACCTCCAGAACCTGGGCGATAGTGCCCGCCACAACGTCCTTGTTTTCAAGCTCGAACATCGCTTCATGCAGCATCGGATCAAATTTCTGCCCAAGCGCTTCAATCGCCTTGATGCCAAACCGCTCAAATCCAACCTGCAGCTCGCGCGATACCATTTCGATTCCCACAACGATATTTTCGAGGGCAACGCTCTCGGCGCGCGCATCTCCATCGACGCTTTGCAAGGCCCGACCAAGGTTGTCTGAAACCGTGATCATCTGTTCGGCAAAGCTCTTGATGGCGTATTTCGAGGCATCTTCCTTATCACGCTGGGCGCGGCGACGAACATTTTCCGTTTCGGCAATTGCCCGCAGGAGCTTGTCATTGAGGTCGGCGACCTGGGCTTCAAGGATTTCGATACGGCCTTCCGGCCCAACCTCCTCACCCAAGTCCCCGGCGTCATTGCCATCATCATCACCGACGTTCAGTTCGACGACGGTTTCAGGGGCACCTTCCTGCGCTTCGGCATCCTGCACAGAGGGCGTCTCGTCCATTGCTTCCTGAATATCTTCTTCGGCGATTTTTGCCGGTGTTTCGGTTTCGTCTTTTACGGTTTCGTTTTCCGACATGGCTCTATTCTGATCTTGTTCCTAAAGGGTTAACCCATCATCCGGCCAATTAACTTCGATGTGTAATCGACCATTGGAATTATGCGGGCGTAATTCATCCGTGCCGGACCAACAACGCCAATCGCGCCGACAATCTGCTCATTTGAATTCTTGAACGAATTCACGACCATTGAACATCCGGCCAGATTAAACAGATTATTGTCGGCACCGATGAATATCTGTACTCCTTCAGCCGCTTCCGCAAGGGATAGCAGCTTCAACATCTCTTCTTTTGTCTCCAGCGCGCCAAATAACGAGCGAATATGCTCCAGATCCGTCAACGCCGTGACGTCTTCCAGCAAATTCGCCTGACCGCGCACGATCAGAGCCCCGTCATTGGTGTCCGGACTTTCGCCCGCCCATGTGGCGAGACCACTTTCAACCACTTTACGGGTCAGTTCGTCAAGTCGGGCGCGTTGCTGCTCAAGTTCGGTGATGATTTCCTCATAAGCCTGACCGAGCGTCCGGCCAACCAGTCGGGCGCTCAGGAAATTGGTTGCCTGCACCAGCGCCGAGGGCGGCAAAGCTTCAGGTGTCACAAAAATACGGTTCTCGACAACGCCGCTTTCGGTCACCAGCACAACCAGTGTGCGTCCGGGACTGAGACTGACAAATTCTATATGTTTCAGCGGGCTTTCGGTTTTTGGGGCCAGAACCACACTGGCGCAACCGGACAAACCCGACAGCGTTGCCGTCGCCTCTTCAAGCAACGTGCCCAGACTGTGCGACGATCCGGCGCACTGCGTTTCGATACGTTCGACCTCATCCTGGGAAAGATCGCCAACCTCAAGGATGCCGTCAACAAACAGGCGCAACCCGACATCCGTCGGCAATCGCCCGGCAGAGGTATGTGGCGAAAACAGCAGCCCCGCCTCTTCCAGATCAGCCATAACATTGCGAATGGTTGCCGGTGACAGGCCAATTTGCAGACGTCGCGCCAGTGTCCGCGACCCCGTCGGCTCGCCGGTTTCCACATAGTTTTCGACTATCCGGCGAAAAACTTCGCGTGAGCGTTCGTTAAGTTCAGAAATCATGATCTGAATTTAGGACTCTACCGGGGTAGCGTCAACGCAGCACTCTTTACCTGGTGCCGACAGCGGTCTAGCTTACGCGCCATATTCTCCATAAAACCAAACAGAGATTCTATTTTATATGACCTCATTCGACCTTCGACCTTCGGGGCGCGCGCTTGACCAGCTTCGCTCTGTCATTCTGGAACCTGATTTCGCCAAACATGCCGAAGGGTCGTGCTTTGCCAGGTTCGGCGATACCCACGTTTTGTGCACGGCTTCCGTTGAGCAGCGCGTGCCGCCCTGGATGCGGGATTCCGGCAAAGGCTGGATCACCGCCGAATACGGCATGCTGCCCCGCGCCACCAACACCCGCACCGACCGCGAAGCCGCCCGCGGCAAACAATCCGGCCGAACCCAGGAAATTCAACGACTTATCGGGCGTAGTTTACGTGCGGTCACAGACCTGAAGGCGATGGGCGAGATTCAAGTTCGGATCGACTGCGACGTTTTACAGGCCGATGGGGGCACCCGAACCGCGTCGATAACCGGTGCCTACGTGGCGCTATACCGGGCGTTTGAAAAATGCCAGAAGCTCGGCATCGTCAAAACCATTCCGTTCATGGATTCCGTCGCCGCCATTTCATGCGGCATTTTCAACGACCTTCCAGTACTTGATCTTGATTATGCAGAAGACAGCAACGCCGGTGCCGACGCCAATTTCGTCTTAACGGGAACCGGCGGCATCGTCGAGGTTCAGGGTACGGCGGAAGACAAGCCCTTTTCCAGCGACGCCTTTCTGGAACTGATGGCGCTGGCACAAAAGGGTGTTGATGAGTTGACGGTCATTCAAAAGGCAGCACTTGGTATCGACTGAAAGAGGGGGATCGACTGACAGATGGCACGAGGTTTTTCTGAAAAAAAGCTGGTGATCGCCAGCCATAATCCCGGCAAGGTCAGGGAGATCTCTGGTCTTCTTCAGGGTTTTGGTGTCGATGTGGTATCGGCTGGCGATCTTGGCCTCCCCGAACCGGTCGAAGACGGCGAATCCTTTATCGCCAACGCTGAAATCAAGGCGCGGGCAGCGGCAACAGGTTCCGGGCTGCCGGCGCTGGCCGATGATTCGGGGCTCTGCGTTCATGGACTTGGCGGTGATCCCGGCATCTACTCGGCGCGCTGGGCCGGGCCGGATAAGGATTTCACCCTCGCCATGAAAACCGTCAATGAAAAACTCGGCGACCAGAAAGACCGGACGGCACACTTCATCGCCGCCCTGGCCCTGGCCTGGCCGGACGGGCACCTCGAAGTGTTCGAAGGCCGGGTCGATGGCACCCTTGTCTGGCCACCGAGCGGTCACAACGGGTTCGGCTACGATGCCATGTTCCGCCCGGACGGGCACCAGATCACCTTCGGCAATTTCGATCCCGCAGATAAACACAACATCAGCCACCGGGCCGACGCCTTCCGCCAGCTGGTCGCTGCCTGCTTTCAGTGAGCCCGCGAATGGCCGCGCCAGACCCCGGTTTTGCCCTTTATATCCACTGGCCGTTCTGCCTGTCGAAATGTCCTTACTGTGACTTCAACAGTCATGTATGTGGCAACATCGATCACACCGAATGGCGCGATGCCTTGCTGTCTGAACTGGAGCATTTCGGCGAGGAAACATCCGGGCGTCACCTGACAAGTGTATTTTTCGGCGGTGGCACACCATCACTTATGTCTCCGGGAACCGTCGGCGACCTGCTTGATAAACTCAATGTTTACTGGTCTCTGGATGATAATCTTGAGGTCACACTGGAGGCCAACCCGACCTCTATTGAGGCTGGCAAATTCCGTGATTTCAGAGCCGCCGGGACTAACCGGGTTTCGGTCGGTGTTCAGGCCCTGGATAACGATACCCTCAAATTCCTTGGCCGCGAACATTCCGCCGATGAAGCCAGAGCCGCCCTGTCTATCGCGCGAAAAACCTTTGATCGCTGTTCCTTCGATCTGATCTACGCCCGCCCGAACCAGTCGCCTGAAAGCTGGCAAACGGAACTTGCCGAGGCGCTTGAGCTGGCGGGAGATCATCTGTCGCTTTACCAGCTGACCATCGAGCCCGGCACGCCCTTTTACCGCGACGGTGTCGATACGCTGGATGACGATGCCGCTGCCGACCTCTATGAGCTGACCCAGTCACTGATGGAAGCGGCCAACCGCCCGGCCTACGAAATTTCCAACCACGCCGAACCCGGTTCGGAATGCCGTCACAATCTGACCTACTGGCGAGGCGGAGACTACGTCGGAATTGGCCCCGGTGCGCACGGGCGGATCAGCAATACCGGCGAGACTGTCGCCACCCACCAGATTCACAACCCGGAAGCCTGGTTAAGTACCGTCAAGGCCAGGGCCCACGGCACCGCCAAGCGCCGGGAACTGACCGCCAATGTCCGCGCTCAGGAGCTGGTCATGATGGGATTGAGATTACGCGACGGGTTCGATACGTCCTCCATCCCGCAACAGACCGGAACGACGGTTTCGGATATCATTGATCAGCAGGGCCAGCAGCGTCTTGTAGATGGCGGTTTCATTGAACAATCGGGAGAGCAGATTTGGGCGACACCGGAAGGGCGGCTGCGGCTGAACAGCGTTATCGGGATGTTGCTGAAATAGGGCCGTCAAAACCAGCAGGACCCAAAGCAAATCCCGAGCGGATGATTTCATCTGCGACGACGCATTTGCGCCAATATCAACGCTCAGTTAATCACCAGCTCGAATGATTCCGGGGCCTTGTTGATCACCCGGACACCGTCCCGACCAATTTCAAGAACCGCAAGCCCGCGTTCCGCCGTGCCTGACGGTGCGAAACGGAAGATGCCATCGCGGCCCCAGAAACCGCTCGGGTTAATGAAAGTGTTGACGGAAAAATCAGGAAACCCGCTGCCAGCGGAGAGCACCGCCGCCAGTGCCGTCGCGTCATAGGCAAGGGTCACAAGCCTTGGCGGGGCGGCGGCATAGGTGTCGGTGTACTGGGTCTCGAATTCTTTGCGGGCAGCCGGAGGTGGGGCGGCAAACCAGCCACCGATAAGGGCAGGTTCCTTGCCGATTCCGGGCTCGTCCCACTGACCGGTCCCGAGCATGCGGATTTTGCCGGGATCAATATCATAGAACGGCAACAGGGCGGCGACGGATTGCAGCCGCTTGCCGCCATCGGCAACAAGCAGAGCCTCGAATGGCAGATCGCCAATGGTTTGCAGGTTTTCCAGCCTTTTCAGGGCTTTTTCCGCAACCTCGCCGCCTTCTTTTTCCAGTTCCTTGCGCTGATCAAGCAGCGCCTTGCGCCGCTCGTCGTAATTGGCAAGAACCCGCACGGGTTCGGTGAAATCCTGTGCGAACGGGTCATAATACTGAATTTGCACCAGCGTCGCGCCAAGCGAGGCGACCGTTCGCTCCAGCGCCTTGACGACACGCACCCCGTAGGCGTTGTTGGGCGCAAGGGCAGCGAACCGCGTCACGCCCTTCTGGTTGGCGAACCGGGTAACGCGGGCGACCTGCGCGGACGGCAGGAAACCCATCGTGTAAATGCCCTGTCCGGCAATCGAACTGTCGTTGGAAAACGCAATCACCGGCACATTGGCGGCCCGCGCCGCCGGAGCGACAGCGCCGACCGAGTTTGCCGTTAACGGACCGAGAATAAGGGCTGCACCATCACCAATCGCGTTTTGCGCGGCACGCGCGGCACCCTCAGGCGTGCCTTTGGTGTCGAGCGGCAGCAATTCAAACCGCGGATCGGCAAAATCAAATACCGCCAGCTGCGCGGCGTTCAGCATGGCCTGGCCAATCGCCGCGTTTCGCCCGCTTAACGGCAACATCAGGGCAACACGCACGGTATCGGAGGTTGCTGGCGGCGGCACGGGTGTATAGCGCTGCTCTCCCGGTCCGGTCGCACCGGCGCGGCCCTGAAGGTAGGGCAGGAATGACGGAACCTGCGGGACGGGCTCAAGCACCGGCGCTGGCGCCGTGACGATAACGGCTTTCGCCGGGGCAGGTGGTAATCTTGAGCCGGCGACAGGCGGTTTCTGTTGAGACGGCGGCAGGCGGCGGCGCGCTTCTTCGGCGGCAGTCTTCAGGGCCTGATTTTGAGCTTCGACTTGCAACACTTCCGAATTTTGCTGAGACTGGCACCCGGACAACAGAAACCCACTGGCGGCAAACAACGTCAGCAGCGAACAGCGGGTCGATCTGATTAACCAGGGTCCTGACATGGAACGGGGGTAATCCTCACAGTGCCAACCAAAGATGATCCCGCAGAAGGGGACCGGATAAAACCTAACGAGGCAGGGGCGGTGTGTAAACCATCGCCGACAAAACCGGGAGCCGGTCTATATATTGTTGCCACGCCAATTGGCAATGCGCGTGATATTACGCTGCGCGCCCTTGAAATTCTGCGCGGCGCGGATGTTGTACTCTGCGAAGACACCCGCGTGACCAGCAAACTGTTCAGTTATCACCAGATCACCAATTCCCTGCTTGCCTACCATGATCACAACGCCAGACAAATGCGCCCGGTTATCATGGAACGCCTTAAAAATGGCGAGAGTGTGGCGTTGGTGTCGGACGCCGGCACGCCGCTGGTTTCCGATCCCGGCTACCGTCTGGTGGAAGCCTGCGCCAAACAAGGGGTGCCGCTAACGACATTACCCGGCGCATCATCGGTTTTGTCTGCGCTTGTCCTGTCGGGGCTGCCGACCGACCGGTTTTTCTTTCACGGGTTCTTGCCCAACAAATCAGGACAGCGGCGAAAGGCACTTGGCGAGATCAAGGCGGTGCCGGGGTCGCTGGTGTTTCTCGAATCGGCAAAACGTCTGGCCGCCAGCCTTGGCGACATGGCCGAGGTGCTGGGCGACCGGCCCGCCGCCGTCACCCGTGAGCTGACCAAGCTGTTCGAAGAGGTTCGGCGTGGTCGCCTGACGGAGCTTGCCAGACACTACAGTGAAACCGGGCCGCCCAAGGGCGAAGTGACGCTGGTCATCGGCCCGCCTGAGGCCGAACAGGCCCCGGAAGGCGAGGCGCTGGACCAGATCATCCTGGCTGCACTTGAAACAGGGACTGTCAAACAGGTCGCTGCCGAACTTGCGGCGGCGACAGGCCTGCCGAAACGACAAATCTACAACCGCGCCCTTGAACTGAAGTCAGGTCCTAAGTGAGGGAGAGGGCCCAGCGCCTGAAATCCCGTCGCCAACGGGCCTGGCGGTTTGGCCATCTGGGCGAAACGATGGCGGCCTGGACGTTACGCCTCAAAGGCTACCGTATTCTCGCTTCACGCTTCAAAACGCCGGTCGGTGAAATCGACCTGATTTGCCGCCGCGGCAAGCTGGTGGTTTTTGTCGAGGTCAAGGCGCGACGCCAGCAGGTCACTGACGACCCGCCGGTATCGAAAAAACAGCAGCGTCGTATCCTCCACGCGGCGGAAGCTTTCATTCAGCGCAATCCGGCCCTCGCCGACCATGATATGCGCTTCGATCTGATGCTGGTGCGCCCCTGGGCATGGCCCGTCCAGATCAGGGACGCGTGGCGAAAAGAGGGTTAGGCAAGGGGCTGAATTTTGCCAACTGTGATCAATATCCTTTCGCGGCTTTGGCAGCGGCGATAGAATGGGGTATTCGCAGGACAGGAAACGGGATCACAATATGACCGGAAACAGGAGTCAGCAGACAGTGAAATCAATCGCCAGCGCCGTTCTGGTTGCCGGCGTGCTCGGCGTATCATTATCGGGCTGCGCCGGGGTGGTCATCGGGGCTGGCGCGTCGGCGGGGGTCGCGGCGCTTGAAGAACGCACCGCCAAAACCATTGCCAAAGACACAACCATTGCCACCAAGATCCGGATCAGTCTGGTTGACGCCCATGAAAAACTGACGCTTGGTGTCGCGGTTGAGGTTTATGAATCGCGGGTTCTGATGACTGGCGCGGTGCCCACCGAAGAGCTGCGCGCCAAGGCCATTCAGCTGGCCTGGAAGGTTGACGGGGTCAAGGACGTGCTGAATGAAATCCAGATCGCCGATGTTGATGCGATTGATGTGGCCAGGGATACCTGGATCACCACCCAGCTGACGTCCGGTCTGACGTTTGATCGCGATGTTCAGGCGATCAACTATAATATCGAGACGGTGAACGGCATTGTCTACCTGATCGGGCTGGCGCAGAACCAGAAAGAACTCGACCGGGTGATTGCCCGGGCGCGCGAGATCAGCGGCGTTCAGCGCATTATCAATCACATGCGGGTCAAGAAAGCGGGATCGTGAAACCAACAGCGGATATCTGCAAGCGGCTGGTCGAAGCGGGGAATCTCGCCGATAACGAAGTCGACCTCGTCACTTTGGCGCTGATGCTCGGAACCGTCGACCGCCCGGGGGTCAATCTTGAACCCTATCGGCGCCATCTCGGCTCACTTGGCGGGGAGGTGACAAATTTTCTGCACGGCCTTGAAGAAGAGCCGGAGCTGGATGAGCGGGCGGAGGCGCTGACCCAGATACTTCACCGCCGCTACGGTTACACCGGCACCGAAGAAGCCTTCCATGATCCGGAAGGGGCCAACCTGACCCGTGTTATTGATCGCCGGTGCGGCCTGCCGGTGACAATTGGCATTCTGTATCTCGCCACGGCCCGCGCTCAGGGCTGGGTCGCCGATGGTCTCGATTTTCCGGGACGTTTTCTGGTCCGTCTGGAACACCAGGGTGAGCGCATGATCCTTGATCCGTTTGCCGGCGGGCGGGTGTTGTCGGCAGAAGATCTGCGCGACATGCTGAAAGCCTTTTCCGGCAACCATGCGGAGCTCAAACCGCGTCACTATCAGGCCATGTCGGCGCGTAAAATCCTGATCCGCCTGCAGGGCAATATTCGCGGCCGCCTGCTGCGGGCAGACCGCCTTGGTGATGCCGTTCAGGTGATCGAGACGGTGCTCCTGTTTGCGCCCGGCGAAGCCGATCTCTGGCGCGAATGCGGTTTGCTGCATAGCCGCCTCGACAATGTTGCCGAGGCCATTACGGCGCTTGAAGAATATCTCAAGCTTGGCGACAACATGGATGTGCGCTATGGAACATCGGTGCTCTTGCAGGAACTTCGCCAGCGGCTAAATTAGGGCGAACACGACGTCCGTTTTTTCAAGTACCCGAGGAGACCGCCATGGTCCGCAAAGTGGCCTTTCAGATGGATCATATCAGCTCCATCGACATCATCGGCGACAGCAGTTTTGTGCTGGCGCTGGAGGCGCAGGCCCGGGGCTATGCGCTTTGGCACTACGAGCCGCAGAACCTGACCTTGAAAGACGGGCGGGTGATGGCCCGGGCCGAGCAAATGACGGTTCGCTACGAAGCCGGAAATCACTTCGACCTTGGCGAACAGCAATGGATTGACCTCGCCGACATTGATGTTGTCCACATGCGCCAGGACCCGCCGTTCGATATGTCCTATATCGCCGCCACCCATCTGCTTGACCTGATCCATCCTGAAACGCTCGTTGTCAATGATCCGACGGAGGTGCGCAACGCGCCGGAAAAACTGTTCATGCTGCGTTACCCCGAGCTGCTGGCGCCGACCATGATCAGCCGCGACCCGGTCGCCATCCGCGCCTTTCGCGATGAACACAAGGACATCATCGTCAAACCGCTGTTCGGCAACGGCGGGGCCGGGGTGTTCCACATCGCCCCCGGCGACGAAAACCTCAATTCCCTGCTTGAAATGTTCGCCGGCATCAACCGCGAGCCGCTGATGGTGCAGCGTTATCTGCCGGAGGTGCGCGACGGCGACAAACGCATCATCCTGATCGACGGCAAACCCGTCGGCGCGACCAACCGGGTGCCGCAAGTGGGCGAGGCGCGCTCCAACATGCATGTTGGCGGGCAGGCCGTCCGTTCAACCCTGACGACGCGCGAGCACGAGATTTGCGCCGCCATTGGCCCGGACCTCAAGGCCCGCGGCCTGATCTTCGTCGGCATCGACGTGATCGGCGGTTACCTGACCGAAATCAACGTCACCTCTCCAACCGGCCTGCAGGAGGTCAACGGCTTCGACGGGACAAAGCTTGAGGCCGATATCTGGGACGCGATCGAGGCGCGGCTGGGGTAAGTGAGGGCTGGCTCAATATGCGGCTTAACAGATTGGACTCTAGTCTTTAGTTGGCCCTACGACTGCGAGTTTTGGTGATTTTTCTTCCATAATCTGTTTTTTTGCTTTTTCAAATAGCTTTAGACGCTCTGGCTCTTGATCCAAAACTCGTTCGATGTGCTCTTTCAGCGCCTCTCTAATGATCTCAATCTCAGGCGCGTTGTAGAACGCAGAACGAAACGCTGCGAATTCAGTCGCTAACGGCTCTCCCAGCCGTAACCGTGATCCTGTAGTGCTCTTTCCCATGCAGACAGGATACAGAACTTTACCATATGGTACAATATGGTCTAGATGGTACAATATGCTTGACGGATTCACAAATTTATCGCACTATGTAGGGGATAAAAGAAAAGGACGCCCTATTTAGAGCGCCCTTTCCCGCAACTGCCACCCTTATGATGACTGCGAACTACGGCAGGGTATGAGCCTCCCGTAATCCGGATAAAAAGATGGCCCTGCTCCAATCAGAGTAGGGTTTTTCTTTTCACTGCATAAACTACCCTAATATTTCCGGATACACAATCCATGGTATGGTCATTTTTGATGTTTTGTTTAAAGTCAATAACTTATCATTTCTATATTTAGTAGGTTAGTTGCCGTTCCTCATCACTGGCAGGCTTCAATTCTCTCGAAATGGGCAGAATCCTCAATTCTATTGATTCTTAAATTTTGCAACCCATGATTGGTTGAGTGCCCTTTCGTCTGTCTATACTTTTAGGATGTATAGAACAAAAGGGGCACGCGATGGTTGCTTATGTGTCGACGATGGCGTTTCAGGGCATTGAGGTTGTCGACGTCGAGGTTCAGGTACAGACCGCGTCGGGGATGCCGTCGTTCAGCGTCGTCGGCCTGCCGGACAAGGCGGTGGGCGAAAGCCGCGAGCGGGTGCGTTCGGCCCTGCATGCCATGGGGCTGGCGCTGCCGAGCAAACGCATCACCGTTAACCTGTCGCCTGCCGACCTGATCAAGGAAGGCAGCCATTATGATCTGCCGATTGCGCTTGGCCTGCTGGTCACCATGGGCGTGCTGGAGGCGGAAGATCTGGCCGGGTTCGCCGCACTCGGGGAATTGACGCTCGACGGCAAGTTGCTGCCAGTCAGCGGCGTTCTGCCCGCCGCCGTTCATGCCAACGGCCTCGGCAAGGCGCTGATCTGCCCGCTTGCCCAGGTCCGTGAAGCCGCCTGGGCCGGCCACCCGGACGGCCTCGCGGCCCCCAACCTGCTGACCCTGATCAATCATTTCAAGGGCTCCCAGCAACTGGCCCCGCTGGCTCCTGTTGAAACGGAAAGCCTGATCTCGGCCACCGACGGACCGGCCCTTGATCTGAACGAAATCAAGGGTCAGGAGACCGCCAAACGGGCGCTCGAGATTACCGCCGCCGGTGGCCACAACCTGCTGATGACCGGCCCGCCGGGGTCGGGGAAATCAATGCTGGCGGCACGCTTGCCGGGTTTGCTGCCACCGCTGGGGGCGACGGAAATTCTCGAAGCCAGCATGATCCAGAGTCTGGCCGGTCTGCTGAAAGATGGCGAGCTGGCGGTTCGCCGTCCGTTTCGCGACCCGCACCACTCGGCCTCCGTCGCCGCGCTTGTCGGTGGTGGCAACAAGGCCCGACCGGGGGAGGTTTCGCTGGCCCATCTGGGGGTGCTGTTTCTGGACGAACTGCCCGAATTCAACCGCGCCGCACTGGAAGCCTTGCGCCAACCGATCGAAACCGGGCGGGTAACCATCGCCCGGGCCAATGCCCACGTCTCCTACCCGGCCCGTGTTCAGCTGATCGCCGCCATGAACCCGTGTCGATGCGGCCATCTGGCCGATGCCATGCGGGCCTGTTCGCGCGCACCAAAATGCGCCGAATCCTACCAGAACCGGATTTCCGGGCCGCTGCTCGACCGTTTCGATCTCCACATCGATGTGCCCGCCGTTCGCGCCGCCGATCTCGCCCTGCCGCCCCCGGCGGAAGGTTCAGCCGAGGTCGCGGCGCGCATCCGGGCGGCCAGGACCGTCCAGCAGGATCGGCTCAGACAACTTGGCGCAGAGACCGAAATCCGCTGCAATGGCGACACCGATGGCAGCTGGCTGGACCAGGTCGCCCGACCGGATGATCTGGCCAGGCGGTTGCTGGTCGAGGCGGCGGACCGGTTCGGACTGTCGGCGCGGGCCTACCATCGGGTCTTGCGGGTCGGGCGAACCATTGCCGATCTCGACCAGAGCGAAGCCGTGCAGCGCAGCCATATTGCCGAAGCGCTGTCCTATCGCCGGCTTGAAGCGGCGCGCGGCCCTGCGCCGGTGCGGCTCAGGGCGACGGCATAAAGCGTTTGATTATTGTCGCAAATGACGGTTTTGCCGGACCCTACTTGAGCAAAAAATCGGCGGCTTCGAAGTCGGATGCGTTGGCGCTGACGATGTCGGCGATCTGGTAAGAGTTCAGGTTGCTCATCGCCGCCGCGTTGTCTGTGTAATAAACCGCAACGCCATCGGTTCCGGAGTTCGCGCCGATAACAACAATACCGGAACTGGCCGTACCGCCGGACATGTCCTGACCACTTCCGCTGAGGGTTAGCGACGTCGCCTCGAAATAATCCGATCCGGCGGTCAGGCTGCCGCTGTTGCCAAGGCCGAAATCATCGTTGGCAAGGGCGAAGGTGTCGTTGTCCGTCGCCGAATAATCGGAAATCGTATCGGTGCCAAGCGACCGGGCTTTATCGAACGCGCTGGCCCCGCTGCCACCTGAAAATTCAAACGTATCGGCACCGTCGCCACCTGCCAGTGTGTCGTCCCCCGCACCACTGCTCAGGATATCGTCTCCCGCGTACCCGAACAGGCTGTCTGTGCCGCCGCCGCCGTAGAGACTGTCGGCCCCGGCATCGCCATACAGCGTATCCTGCCCGTCGCCGCCGATCAGGGTATCGCTACCGTCGCCGCCCCAAATCGTGTCATTGCCGGATCCGCCGTCGATAACATCGTTGCCGCCGGCGGTCAGGCCGAGCGGGAAGGAAAATTCACTATACAGCGTCGACGAGGTTTCCGGCACGTCACCATGCAGCTGGTCGTCCCCGGCGCCGCCCCAGATGCTGTCGTCGCCCGAACCGGCTGAGGCGATATCATTGCCGCCGCTTGCCGAAAACACCGGGTTGGTCAGGGGACTGGCGGCGGAATGAACCGCGCCGTCGTAATTGGTCGGCAGATCCGTGTAGATATAATCGTCGCCCCCCCTCGATCCGAACACTTCCGCCGCCGACGTGCCAACCAGCAGGTCGGCATCCGATGACCCGGCATAGGTATTATCGATATCCGGGACCGTCGTGCTTTCGGGATCATTGCGATCGCTTTGCGCCAATGCACCGGAGCCCGGTTTATAGATCGGCACCGTATCGAAGGAAAACGTAAAGCCGATACCAAATGCCGGGTCAACGAGCACAGAGCCGCCAGGCCCGAGGCCATTCAGGCCACCAAGCGACAAAGCCGGGGGCGGGGGCGCATAAGGGATGGCGTCTGTGGTTTGCTGACGGGGCACTTCCTCAATCGGTCGCTCTTCGGGCGCAATACCGATAAACGGCTCCGACGAACTGAAGGCCGCAGTCTCGACAAGTGTCGGCGGATTGTCGCTGAAGTCTGGTCCGGCATCAGGATCGCCGTTGCTTTCAGCCGCACGGATCGCCGCGGACAACGCCTCCTCTGCATCGGCACCCCGGGCCAATGCGTCATCGAATGCGCTCAAGGCCGCCAGCTCTCCATCGGCCAGCTTGCCTTCCGGCAGGGTTTCCAGAAAGGCGCTAAGTTCGACATCGACGGCAATATCGGTGAACAGTTCTTCAGCTTCCCGACCTACCGGGTCATCAATGCCAAGGAATGCATGAATGATTTTTTCGTCTGCATTGACGCTGGCCGCCCAGTCCGCAGCGACCTGATCCAGCGGATCCGCAGAATCCCGCGCCTCCGCCTGGGGGCGAGGTTGAATTTTGGCGAGCGCCGACAGGGTCGCA
This sequence comes from Rhodospirillales bacterium, assembly GCA_021775105.1. GTDB lineage: Bacteria > Pseudomonadota > Alphaproteobacteria > Rhodospirillales > Casp-alpha2 > JAJFIJ01. The sequence continues at coordinate 24,682 of JAJFIJ010000007.1, forward strand.
GCTTTCGCCGCCAGTTCGGCAAAGCGCGCCTCCGCCTCAAGCGCAACGGGATCGACAGAATAGGGATCACTGCTGACCCGTCCCGTCAAGGGCGGCGGCAGGTCCTGGGAAACGACGTTGCGCGGCCCTGTAACTGCGGTCCCGGTCGTCGTTTTGTCCGCCCAGTCATACGAAACCGGATCGCTTCCGATCTGATCGTCATTCAGAAATGAGGATGACGTACCGTCAGGCACAGGTTTTCGCCTCGCATCAGAATCACCCCCAAATAGGGTGATAGGGGTCCGAAAGCCAGCCTAATGTCATTTGATACGAATTCAAAATGAAAATGATTTGGACCATAGTTCATTGAAAAATAACATAAATTTTTGAGTCATTTTATGCCCGTTACCGCCGCGACCCGGAAAACGGGCGAATCGGCAACGGCTGGTCAGGCCGGTGCACGGCGGACCATGCCGCCAAGATCACGGCCGCCAAAGACATGAACGTGGAAATGGGCAACCTCCTGACGGGCGTCGGCACCGTGATTGGCAAGAATACGATAGCCCGGATCTTCCAGACCGGCCTCGCGCGCGACATGGCCAACCGCGCGGACCAACCCGCCGATTTCCGCGTCAGACGCATGCGCCGAAAAATCAACCATCGAGACATAAGCCCCTTTGGGCACAACAAGAATATGTACGGGCGTCTGCGGGGCGATATCCCTGAAGGCAAGCGCGTGATCGTTCTCAAAAACCCTGTCACAGGGAATTTCGCCCCTGAGAATCCTGGCAAAGATATTCTGCGGATCATAAACCATGTCCATACTCCCTGGCTTCAAATTGCCCTGCTCAATCTTCTTTGGGGCGGCTGTTTTTTTCATCAATCCCGGAAATGCCAACCCGATCCTGTAATTCCGCCCATACCTCTTTCGGCTGAATGCCCATTTCTGCCCATAATACCAGAAGATGATAAAGCGTATCGGAGCTTTCGCTGACAACGTGGTCGCGCGACTGCCCAAGTGCGGCAACGACCACCTCAACAGCTTCCTCGCCAAATTTTTTGCATATCTTGTTGCGGCCCTTCTTGAACATCTTGGCCGTATGCGAGGTTTTCGGATCCCCCCCCTTGCGGCTCTCGATTGTCCGGTAAAGCTCTTCAAGAATGTGGGCGTCAGTCTGGTCGGTCATGGTGATCGTCCTAAACATCAAGGTCGCGAACCGGGACGCCGGCCGCTTTCAGATGCGCTTTGGTTTCGGCAATCGTATAGACGCCAAAGTGAAAAATCGAGGCCGCCAGTACGGCAGACGCATGCCCATCGACGACGCCCTCAACAAGATGATCGAGCGTGCCGACGCCGCCGGAGGCAATCACCGGCACCGGTACGGCATCGGCGACGGCCCGGGTCAGCGGTATATTAAAACCCCGCCTGGTACCGTCCCGGTCCATCGAGGTCAGCAGAATTTCTCCGGCCCCGTAATCGGCCATGCGCTTTGCCCAGCCGATGGCCTCGATTCCGGTTGGTTCGCGTCCGCCGTGGGTAAATATTTCAAACCGGTTTTCGTCGACCGACTTGGCATCAACGGAAACGACAATACATTGCGCGCCGAATTTTTCTGCCGCCTGACGGACAAAATCGGGGTTTTTAACAGACGCCGTGTTGATCGAAACCTTGTCGGCTCCCGCCAACAGCAATTTCCTGATATCTTCGATGGTGCGCACACCGCCACCGACCGTGACCGGCATGAAGCACTGTTCGGCTGTATGCTGAACGACATCGTAAATGGTGTCGCGGTTTTCGTGGCTGGCGGTGATATCGAGAAAACACAGCTCATCGGCACCGGCGGCGTCATAAACCCGCGCCTGTTCGACCGGATCGCCGGCATCGACAAGGTCGACAAAGTTGACCCCCTTGACGACGCGGCCTTCCTTGACGTCGAGACAGGGTATAATGCGGGTTTTAAGCATCAGGCGGCATCCAGCATGGCCGTTGCCCGGCCAACATCGACATGCCCGTCATAGACGGCACGACCGGAAATCACCCCCTCGACGCGGCCCGGATGGCCGTAGGATCGGGAGATGACGTTCTCAATATCGGCCATCGAGGAAATTCCGCCAGACACAATGACCGGAATACTGACGCTGTCGGCAAGATCCAGTGTGGCCTCGATATTCGGTCCCTGCATCGCCCCGTCGCGGGAAATGTCGGTATGGATGATCGCCGTAGCGCCAGCGTCCTCAAACCGCGCCGCCAGTTCAAGCGCCATCATTTCAGAAACCTCACCCCAACCCTCGACGGCGACGTATCCGTCTCTGGCATCAATGCCAATCGCCACCCGACCGGGGAATTGCTGGCAGGCGTTTTTCACCAGCTCCGGATCACGCACGGCGATGGTACCCAATATCACCCGTCGGACGCCGGCCTTCAGCCAGAATTCAATGGTGTCCAGCGTTCTGATGCCGCCACCCAGCTGAACCGGAATCGACAAGGCGGCCAGAATTGACTGAACGGCCGGGCCATTGACCGGCTCGCCAGCAAAAGCGCCATTGAGATCAACCACATGCAGCCATTTACTGCCCTGATCCTCGAAGGTTCTGGCCTGTGCGCCGGGGTCTTCGCTGAATACCGTTGCCTGATCCATTTCACCACGCAACAGGCGAACGCAGTTGCCGTCTTTCAGATCAATGGCCGGGAAAAATATCATTGATGGTCCGTCCCTTTTGCCTATGGGGTCCAGGTCAGAAAACTGGCGATAAACCGGAGGCCGACAGCCTGACTTTTTTCCGGATGAAACTGTGTGCCGACCAGATTGTCGCGACCGATAATCGCGGTGATCGATCCGCCATAATCGACGCATGCGAGCTGATGGACCGGGTCTGTACAGCGATACTGATAAGAATGGACAAAATAAGCGTGCCCGTGCGCGGGCAACTCTTCAAGTAAAGGATGAGATAAAGCGGAAAAATCAAGGTTATTCCAGCCCATATGAGGAATTTTTAAAGTTGGGTCTATAGAGGTAATGGCGCAGACTTCGCCGCCAATCCAGCCCAACCCCGGCGTATCGCCGTGTTCGCGGCCCCAATCGGCCATCAGCTGCATCCCGACACAGATCCCCATAAACGGTTTCGCCCGGTTGATGACGGCCTCAGTCAACGCTTCCGTCATCCCGGAAACAGCCGCCAGCCCGGCCCGGCAGTCGGCGAAAGCGCCAACACCCGGCAAAACAATACGATCCGCCGCCGCGACCTGATCTGGGTCGCTGGTGACCTGAACGCGTTGCTTCCGGCCAACGTTTTCAGCCGCCCGCTCAAACGCCTTGGCCGCTGATTTCAGGTTGCCGGAGCCGTAATCGATAATCGCGACGCTCATGCCCGACCCCCGGCCGACCGGCTTTCCGCCTGATTGATCGTATGGGCCAGATCATCGTCCTCGTTAAGGTAGCGGCGTAACGCATCGTCGGTATCTTCAGCCGAGATCACCGCGTTCTGAACAAATCCGAGGCGTTCCAGCGACCAGACACGAAGATCATGCGCCAGCAGGCCGACCAGCAGAGCCAGTGCGGCAACCAGAATCGACGGGCTGAGCGGATCGGAAAAAACCACCGGTCCCAGACCGTTTATCACACCTGCACCGATGAACAGGGCCAGCGCCACCCACCACATCCGGTGCCACAGCGCCCACAGGACGCCAACCAGAAAGGCCGGCCAGGAAAAGCCGTCTTTCAGAACAACGATATCGCGTTCCGGGTCAAGGCCGTGGCGGCGAAGATGAATGGTGTAGGTACGCATGATCTGGGTCTGAAAATTTCAGCAATCGCTAGAGGGAGCCGCCAAGGACCCCTTTGGTTGACGGAATTTCGTCAGATTTCCGGGGGTCAATTTCAATCGCCTGGCGCAGCGCACGGGCCAGCGCCTTGAAGCATGATTCGATAATGTGGTGGTTGTTCTCGCCGTAAATATTTTCGACATGCAAGGTAATCCCGGCCGCCTGGGCGAAGGCCTGAAACCACTCCTTGAACAGTTCGGTGTCCATTTCTCCCAACTTCGGCTTGGAAAACGTCACCTTCCAGATCAGGTAGGGGCGGTTGGAAATATCCATGTTGACCCGGGTCAGGGTTTCATCCATCGGGATCGTCGCCGAACCATAGCGCGTGATGCCCTTGCGATCGCCGAGCGCCGCATTCAGCGCCTCGCCGATGGCAATGCCGGAATCTTCCGTGGTGTGGTGGAAATCGATCTGCAAATCACCTGTCGCCTTGACGTCGAGGTCCATCAGGCTGTGGCGGGACAGCTGTTCAAGCATGTGGTCGAGAAAGCCAATGCCGGTGCTTACCGTATACTCACCGTTACCATCAAGATTGAGAGATACGCTGATCTCTGTCTCGTGTGTTTTGCGCTCAATTTTGCCCTGACGCATCGCCGTTGCTCCGCCTGTGAATTCATCGCCCCGTATCGTGCCTTGGGGGTCAGCGCCTTTTATCAGGATCGTCCGGAAACTACCAGCTTTGCCACAAACCTTCACAAATCCGGATTTGCCTCTATAGTCCCTTGCGCTGCCCATCGGGGCAGCCCAGATTAACAACGAACAACAGGCCCGTAATGGCCCGCAACGGATAACAGGGAATCATGGCAGATCAGGGATCAAAAGGCTGGCGCGGGACAACCATTCTCTGCGTTCGCAAAAATAATGACGTCGTCGTCGTCGGTGACGGTCAGGTAACGCTGGGCGATACCGTCATCAAGGCCAATGCCCGCAAGGTCCGGCGTCTGGCGGATGGCGCGGTGATTACCGGGTTTGCCGGGGCGACCGCCGACGCCTTCACCCTGTTCGAGCGCCTTGAGGGCAAGCTTGAACAATATCCCGGCCAGCTGACGCGAGCCTGCGTGGAAATGGCCAAGGACTGGCGCACGGACAGATACCTCCGCCGTCTGGAGGCGATGATGGCCGTCGCCGACAAGGACGTCTCCCTGGTTCTGACCGGTACCGGCGATGTACTTGAGCCCGAAGATGGCCTGATCGGTATCGGGTCGGGCGGCAATTATGCCCTGGCGGCAGCCCGCGCGCTGATCGATCAGGAAAATATAGATGCCGAAACCATCGCCCGGAAATCGATGGCCGTGGCCGCCGATATCTGCGTTTATACCAATGAAAACATTACACTCGAGAAATTATGACCCTTACCAACAGCTTTACCCCCCGCGAAATCGTTTCTGAGCTTGATCGCTATATTGTCGGCCAGAATGATGCCAAACGTGCCGTCGCCATCGCGCTCCGCAACCGCTGGCGTCGCCAGCAGCTTGATGAGGCCATGCGCGAGGAGGTGTTGCCGAAAAACATTCTGATGATCGGCCCGACCGGGGTCGGCAAAACCGAGATTGCCCGCCGCCTCGCCAAACTGGCGCAGGCCCCGTTTGTCAAGGTTGAAGCAACGAAGTTCACCGAAGTCGGCTATGTCGGGCGCGACGTCGAGCAGATGATTCGTGATCTGGTCGATCTCGCCATTCACATGGTCCGCGAACGCATGCGCAAAGACGTCGTCGCCAAGGCCGAGCTTAACGCGGAAGAGCGGGTTCTGGACGCGCTGGTTGGAGACAGTGCATCCGAAGAAACCCGTCAGAAATTCCGTAAAATGCTGCGCGAAGGCACGCTGGCCGACAAGGAAATCGAGATCGAGGTCAGCGACAGCGCAACACCGGGCATGCCGACCTTTGATATCCCCGGCATGCCGGGATCGCAGATGGGCATGATCAATCTCAACGACATGCTGGGCAAGGCGTTCGGGCAAAATACCAAACCGAAAAAGCTGAACGTTGCCGATTCTTATGAGCTGTTGATGGCAGATGAGGCCGACAAGCTGTTGGATGAAGATAAAATCGTCCGCGAAGCCATTGATCTGGTTGAAAATAATGGCATCGTGTTCATCGATGAAATTGACAAGATTACCGCCCGCTCCGAACGCACCGGTGTCGATGTCAGCCGTGAAGGCGTGCAGCGCGACCTGTTGCCACTGATTGAGGGCACAACCGTTTCGACCAAACACGGCACTGTCAGAACCGATCATATCCTGTTTATCGGCTCCGGCGCCTTTCACCTGTCCAAACCGTCCGACATGCTGCCGGAACTGCAGGGCCGATTGCCCATCCGGGTCGAGCTTCAGGCGCTCACCCGCGATGACCTGATGCGGATTCTGACCGAGCCGGAAGCCAGCCTGATCAAACAGTATGTCGCCCTGATGGGGGTTGAAGATCTGACCCTGGCGTTTACCGAAGATTCAATTGAGGCGATCGCCGACCTCGCCGCCGAGATTAATCAGGGCGTCGAAAACATCGGCGCCCGGCGTCTGCACACGGTTCTCGAGAAGCTGCTGGAAGACATCAGTTTCTCGGCCTCGGAACGAAGCGGGGAAACCGTTTCCATAAACGCCGAGCAGGTTCGTGCAAGTCTTGCTGATCTTGCCCAGGATGCAGATTTGAGCAAATTTATTCTTTGATCTCAAATCAATGTCACCCGGTAACCTGTTGGAATAATGTCCAAAATAGCAACTTTTGAAGTATAGCTTCAAAAATAGGCCCCAAGCTTCAGTAAACCGGTCCTTTGAGCGATCCATCCCGGCTTTCGATCTCGGCCAGAACCCACTCGATCGTCTGCTCATCCAGTTTATCAATGCGTTCGGCCAACAAGTTGGCAAGATGGGTGGCTTTCGGGCTGAGGCCTGCGGTATCAACAACCACGCGCGGATGCGATAATTCGGCCAGACGCCGGAGCTCCTCCGCCTCATCCCACATCAGGTCAAAATACCCGCAAATCTGTTGAACCAGACCTGATCCGGGGCGGCCGCGATGGCCGTGCTCAAGGGCCGAAAAATAGGCCGGCGTCACCCCCAGATCAGCAGACATCTTTTTCAGGGAAATTCCCCTGGCCGCCCGATAGTGCCGGACTTTTTGTCCAAAAGGCGTCATCGCTTCCTCCTGATCAACACATAAATCGCGCCTTCACCGCCATGCTGTCGCGCAGCATAGTCAAACCCCTTGATCCAGGCGCTCATCGGCGGCTCATTCAGCCACCTCGGGACGGCGCGGCGGAGCACACCAATCTCACCATCCCTGGTCAGTCCCTTACCGGTAATCACAAGCACACTTCGCCGCCCCCCATAATAGGCGTCTTCAAGAAAGTTCAGCAGAACACGGTGCGCCTGCGTCTGCGTCATCCCGTGAAGATCAAGTCGGCCCTCGATCTGGACCTGACCACGACGCATACGGGTTTGGGTTTTGCGGTCCAGTCCCGGTGCTTTTCCGTGCTCAAAAGAGGGGTGAGCTGGAAGAGTGCTCGCGAACGGTTCAAAGCAAGAGGCATTGGGTTGCGCTTGTTTGTTTGGTTCAGAAACAGAAGGTGTTTTGGTTGCGCTTATGGTGTTTTTCGGATTTTTCAAGGTCAGTGGCGTGACGCTTTTTGTAACTTCTTCCCAGAGCGCGGTATCTTCCGATGCCCGCGACGGACCGCCGTGCTGGCCGACCTGCCCCTTACCGGTGCGCTTAGCCGAGCTCATCGTCAATAATTATAATGTGGAGGCGTTGTGGGCCATGCGCGCCCAACAAAAGCGTCTGTTCGATATCTGCACTTCGTGACGGTCCCGTAATAAAACAGAGAGTTCGCGGCATATAGTCCAAAAGCGGCTGGTTTTCTCCGTCTTTTTGCCTCAATTTATTAAAGGCCTGCTCATAATTACCATAAATTTTGTCCGCCTCGATCACCGCTATATTTGTCAGCGGCAAGAAGTTCAGGGTCGTCGGCATATCGGGTCCGGAGTGAACGACAAGCGTTCCGGTCTCCGCAACCGCAGCAAAAGCCGACGTCACGCTAACCGCATCGTCTCCATCAGCGATGCCGGAATCGACCTCAAGAAGCGTTGTTGACCAGGGCAGATTTTTTAACCTTGGGGCAGATTTCACCTTCGGCGGAATATTGTTTTCTTTCAGAAAGCGGGCGACCTCCTGCGGAATTTGCTCGCCAGCCGCAACTCGGACCACACTTGCGTTTACTTTCTCAGCCTCTTCTTTAAATAAGGCTATGCGGGACTCCTTATCCAAAGAGCCGCGCTTCGGTATAAGGTTTGCCGGATGATCTTGCAGTCTTGTGCCCGCCGCCTGTGAATCTGTGGCGGCAAGCATGTCCTTTTTGGCGGCCCGGACACGATCAAGGATGGCCTGTCGTGAACCCCTCATGACCGGTCTCCGCCACGGGCCCTGTACAGGTCCATAAAGGTTTTGCCCTGGGGGCTGGGGAAATCACGCCCTGATGTCCAGCCGCTGGCAAGCGGCAACCACCCGAACCGACCCGATTTCCGGCCCAGGCCGCCCAAAACCGCCATAATCTGGCGATTGACAAACCGGTATAACGCGGGTTTCTTGACCATACCGGCCCACAGGGTCAGGGCAAAACGGGCGAAGGCGGACGACTGCTTTCGGACAAACTGTTTTCTGCGCCAGGCCCGGAGCATACGGGGCAGGGGGATGCGCATCGGACAGACGCTCTCACATTTTCCGCACAGCGTCGAGGCATTCGGCAGGTGCGAGGCCTCATCCAGACCGATCAGGCCGGGAATCAGTACGGCCCCCATCGGACCGGAATAGACCCAGCCATAGGCGTGCCCGCCAATCGACTTATAGACCGGACAGTGATTGAGGCAGGCCCCGCAACGAATACAGCGCAGCATTTCCTGAAATTCCGTGCCGAGCAGCTCGGTACGCCCGTTATCCAGCAGAATGACGTGGTACTCTTCCGGGCCATCAGGGTCGCCGGGGCGTTTGGGGCCGGAACAGAAAGTCGTGTAAACCGACATTTCCTGTCCCGTTGCCGAGCGCGCCAGCACGCGAAGGATGGTTGACGCGTCTTCCAGCGTCGGGACGATTTTTTCCAGGCTGGCAATGACGATATGAACACGGGGCAGGGAATAGGTGAGATCCGCATTGCCTTCGTTGGTGACCAGCACGTTCGATCCGGTTTCGGCAATCAGCATATTGGCCCCGGTCAGGCCGACATCTGCGGCGATAAACTTTTCCCGCAGCTTTTCCCGCGCTTCTTCCAGCAAGGCGCGCGGCTCTTCCAGCGAACGATCGGCGGGCAGGTCCTTGTGGGCTTCAAAAAAGGTTTCTGCGACCTGCTCTTTGGATAGGTGAATGGCCGGTGCGATAATGTGGCTGGGCGGTTCCTTGCGGAGCTGGATGATGTACTCGCCAAGATCTGTTTCTATGGGCTCAACGCCGTTGTCTTCAAGAAATTCATTAATTGCGATCTCTTCGCCGATCATTGATTTTGACTTGGTCACGGTTTTCGCATCGACCCGGTGACAAATATCAAGAATGGTCTGGCGGGCCTCTCCGGCATCCCTGGCCCAGTGAACCTCGCCGCCCCAGTCTGTGACGCGGGCTTCGAACTGTTCAAGATAAAAATCCAGGTTTGCCAGGACATGGTTCTTGATATCACGGGCCTGGTCCCGAAGGCCTTCAAATTCGGGCAGACGTGCCGCCGCTTCCAGTCGCTTGACCGGGAACCCGTGGGTCAGCTTGCCAAGTGCCGCCTGCAAGGTCGGGTTGGCAAGGGCTTCGCTGGTATTGGCGTGAAAGGCGCGGGATTTGGATTCCATTATTGACCCTTGCCCGTTTCAGGCGCACCAATCGCCGCGCCATCCGTCATATCGGCGAGAACTTCGGCGATATGGCGCACTTCAACCTCCTTGCCGCGCCGGGTCAGGCGTCCGGATATATTCATCAGACACCCCAAATCACCCCCAAGCAGCAGTTTGGCGCCGGTCGCCAGAATATCCTCGACCTTGGCATCAACCATATTTTCCGAAATTTCCGGGTATTTCACACAGAACAACCCCCCGAAACCGCAACAGGCTTCGGCCTCGTCACCTTCCGTCAGGGTCAACCCGTTGACCTTAGACAACAGATTCCGCGGTTGTTCCTTGATTCCCATCTCCCGGAGGCCGGAACAGGAGTCGTGATAGGTCATGGATTTGTCGCATGTCGCACTGATGTCAGAGACCTTCAGGACATCGTGCAAAAAAGACGTAAGTTCGAAAGTTTTTGCCGCCAATGTCCTTGCCCGTGTCGCCCAGGCCTCATCATCGGCAAGGGTTTCGGGGTAGTGGTGCCTGATCATGCCGCCACAGGATCCGGACGGCACGACAACATAGTCAAACCCCTCAAAGGCCGTAATGACCTGACGGGCGATATCGGCAGTGTCGGGATTGTCGCCGGAATTATACGCGGGCTGCCCGCAACACGTTTGAGACTCCGGCACGCTGACCCGGCAACCGGCAGCTTCCAGCAACTTGAGCGTCGCAAACCCCACAGACGGGCGGGTCAGATCAACAAGACAGGTGACAAACAGGCCGACGTGGGGTCCGGATGTTAAGGTGGCATCTGACATCATGGGCCGAGAATGTAACTTTATGGTGACGAAGGCAAGTCGGTGGACCTAACTTGTCGGTTCCGTTCGTGCCGATTTTGGCAAAAGCAGATAATAAGTGCCTTTTTCTTTCATCAGCCCGGCTTTGGTTGCCGCATGACGTCCGTGCCCCCAGAACAGGTCACCGCGTATGGGCCCCTTGATGGCTGAGCCGGTATCCTGGGCGACAACCAGCCGCCGTAGCGGCTTTTTCGGTTTGGTTCCGGGGTCCGTTGTCGTCAGCCACAGGGGAATTCCGTATGGAATATACTGAGGGTCGACGGCAAGGCTGCGGCCCGGGCTTAACAGTACTCCCTGCGCCCCGACCGGGCCGTCTGTGTTGGCGATCCGGAAAAAGATGTACGATCTGTTTTTTCTGCGAAGGGCCGTACCGCCAACCGGATTGGCCTCCATCCAGTTTCGAATGGCCGGCATGGTGACATCATCGAGCCGCATCAGTCCACTCGCCGCCAGTTCGCGACCTACCGCCGTATAGCGGTGTCCGTTTCGTCCGGCATACGCCAGTCGAATGAACGTTCCGTCTGCCAGATTGACCCGGCCGGACCCCTGAATATGCAGGAAAAATGCATCGACCGGGCTGTCTACCCAGAGGATTTCAAGCTGACGACCGCTCAGGGTGCCGTCCTCAATTTCCGAGCGGGTATAATAAGGAACGAACTTATTCTTCAGCAAACGACCGGCAATCTGACTACCATTCCACTTATGGTCGAAACGCCCAAGGTCCGCCGAGATCAGGTCCTTTGGCCGGGACAGGATGGGATAGCGATAACGACTGTCCGGACGAAACGCGCCGTTCAGGTCGGCCTCATAATAACCGGTGAACAGACCCGATGCGGTCCATCGCGGGCCAACGGAGTAGGCCTGAAACCGGGATTCAAAAAAATACTGGGTTTCGGCTGCGTTATCCGGACGGATAATCCGCGCAGACTGGCAAATCGGCAACCAGTCCTCGACCCGACCCATTTCCTCTAATGTGCCCATGCGTTTGGTTTTTGGCTGCTTCTCGATCAAATCGCAGCTTTTCAGAAATGCCGGCAGGGCTTCGCTGTGAGCATCGGTCTTCCAGCCCGGCAGATCTTCGAAACCGACGGAAACCAGACCAAAGCCGGTTTTTGGCGGATCCTGTTCAGAAACCGGGGGCGGCAGGGGAATGTGGGTTGAAACAATGCCGAGCTCCGCACAGGCCGTCAGCGCCAACAGACCACCGGCCACGACAAGGTGGCGACACCACGTCATTTTCCGGGCAGCGTTAATCAAGGCTCCGTGTCGCAACAAGGGTCCAGTTGGGGTCTCTGGACCTGGTATCGTGAGCAAATGTCCAGAAATCCGTGACTGTAATGACTGCATTCGGGCTGCCCTCAACCACATCGCCATTCTCATCGCGGGTGATGTTGATCTGGTCGGTGACGAACTTGATCGTCACATGCGCGATCCGGCCCTCCGTATAGGCCTCCAGAATGTCGGCCGCCTGAATACCGACAAGGGTGTCTTCCATGACGTGCCCCGCCTGTTCGCGGTCCTGAATAACCTTGGCAAAATTTGCATAAACATCATTGCTGAGCAGTTGCTTCAGGGTATCCGTATCGCCAGATGCATAGGCGTTCAAAACCATCTCGAAGGCGACCCGGGCGCCAACCAGAAAATCCTCGCTGTTAAATGAGGCATCAAGGCTGCGAATGTCACGAAGGCCCTGACCCAGCTCGTCCGTGGCCCAGCTTTCAGGGTCCGCTTCCGCGTCGCTCGTGGCATTGCCAATGTCGGACCCAGAGGAGGCCGGATCATTTTCGTCACGGTCCGGAAGCTGGATGATATTTCCGTCAGGCCTGTCTTCGCGCTGCTCGCGCTTGAAGATGTCATCAAGGCCATTTTCTTCATTATCGCGCCGGCCAAGGGCACCACGCAGACGCAGCACCAAAAACACGGCAATCATCGCGAAGAAGATTATGTCGATAAACTGGAATCCGTTATCCATATTCGGCTGGAAATTCACAATACGGGAAAACCGAAGTCCTGGACCTGACCGGTATCCCTAGATTAAACAAAGCTTAGTCCATATAACAAAATAAAGACTAATCACGCCAAGGTCCACAAACCATTCTGATCAAACCAAAGTTTGTTTCAGGGATTGTTTTCCGGCGCGCCTCAGTCTTAGGTGATAGATAAGTCGATCAACCGGAAAGGGCAAGCATGGGACTGTTTATTTTAATCGCCATGATTGGCGTGCCGATTGCGGAAATCGCCGTGTTTATCGAGGTCGGCGAAAAAATCGGGCTCGGGGTGACCCTGATGATTGTTGTGATCACGGCAATCCTGGGGACGGCCCTGTTGCGCCAGCAGGGATTTTCCGTTCTTGCCCGAGCCCAGGCCAGCCTGCAGGAAAACCGGTTTCCGGTGAACGAGCTTTTTGATGGTCTGTGTTTGCTGTTTGCCGGCGCACTTTTACTGACGCCAGGGTTTGTCACCGATACGGTCGGGTTCCTGCTGTTTACCCCGCCGGTGCGCGCCCTGTTGCGTGTCTGGGCGATGAAATATCTGGTGACCCGCGGGCAGGTCCATATGGGGCCGGGCCAAAATCCGGATCGCGGGCCGGATCGCGGAGATGACGGGCATGGTGGCGATAGCACCATTATTATTGATGGAGAGTATTCCGAGGTCGCAGGAGACAACGGGGAAGAGCCAGACGACCACCGGCAAAAATTGCCTCCGGAATAATTCGGCCCCTGAAGAAGCCGCCTGAGAAACTGTTGTTCCCGCCGCCAAGACGTGTTAGCCACGGGGCGCGATCAAACATGGAGATGAGCTATGGCCGACACCCCGGATACAAATGAAGACACGACCGCAACCGAAGGCCCTGCCGAAGAACAGGCTCCTCCTGTTCTCGTCAATGCGCAATACATCAAGGACCTGTCTTTTGAAGCGCCGTCTGCGCCCGGAATTTTCCAGCTCATGCAGCAGCAGCAGCCGGAGATCAACGTCAATATCAATGTTGATACCAACAAATATGATGAGAATGTTTTTGAGGTTGTCCTGTCAATGGCCGCAACCGCAATGGTCGGTGAAGAAACCGGCTTCATTCTCGAACTTGAGTACGCCGGTATTTTCACCCTGAACTGCCCTGAAGAACATCTCCAGCCGCTGGTCTTCATCGAATGCCCGCGTTTGCTGTTCCCGTTTGCCCGCAATGTTCTGGCTCAGGTAACGCGTGATGGCGGTTTCCCGCCGCTGATGGTCGGTGCCGTTGATTTTGTCGCCATGTTCCAGCGCGAACTGGAAACCCGTGGTGCGGCTGAGACCGCCACAGCCAACGAGGGGAATGGCGGCACAGACGAGGGCGAATAGTCAGCGCCTTCGCTTTTTATCCCTGCTCAATCCAGATCGGCGCGTCGAGCTTTTCCAGAAAGGCCCGATGCGCCGCTTCCTCTTCCGGGCTCGGCGCATGCACCCGGGGCGGGCGAATGCCTGACTCCGATGCTGATTTGGCTGTTTCGGTATTGCGGTTCCCGGCCAGCTCCAGCCCCTGCTGGCGTCCGCCGGTCAGCTCCAGATAAACATCGGCAAGCAACCTCGCGTCCAGCAACGCGCCGTGCAGTTCGCGGTTCGAGTTGTCGATCTGGAATCTTTTACAAAGCGCGTCAAGATTGGCGGGCGCCCCCGGAAACCGTTTTCTTGCCATGCGAACGGTATCAATGCTGCGCGACAGATCCAGCGTTCCCCGTTTTATTTTTGCCAGCTCCGCATTGAGGAAGCCCATGTCGAACTCGGCATTGTGAATGACCAGCGGCGAATCACCGATAAACGTCAGAAACTCTTCGGCGATCTCTGAAAAACCCGGATGGTCGCGCAAAAATTCTGCCGAAAGGCCGTGAACCCGAAAGGCTTCATCGGGCATATCGCGTTCCGGGTTGATGTATTTATGAAATGTCTCGGAGGTCGCAACATGGTTGATCAGCTCGACGCAGCCGATCTCGACAATCCGGTGCCCGGCTTTTGGGTCAAGCCCCGTGGTTTCCGTATCAAGGACGATTTCGCGCATTAAGAATGCCTGCTCCTTCGTATGGCGCCCAGGATAATATTGCAAAGTCAGGTTGATTCAGGTTCTGCGAGACCCGGTTCTGATCGGAGCGGGTGGCCAGTGACCGCCCCGCCAGTTTCGGGTATCGCTGATGATTTTACGGATTGCGCACAAACTCTCAAGTCGCCTGTTACCGGTCTGGACAATAAAATCGGAAAGACGGCGTTTTTGCCGGTCGGGAATCTGTTTCTCCAGTATTGCCGCAAATTTTTCTTCCGTCATTCCGGGCCGGGACAGAACCCGTGCACGCTGGACAAAATACGGCGCGGTAACGGTAACCACCCCATCGCAATGCTGGTCACCGCCAGTCTCAAATAGCAATGGAACATCGAGTACGACCAATCGGCATTGCCGCCGCGCTGCAACCGCCAGAAACTGCTGTTTATGTTGACGCACCAGAGGGTGAGTGATCGATTCCAGTCGACGCAGGTCTTCGGTGTCCCTGAAAACAATATCGCCCAAGCGTTTTCGGTTGATCTTACCGTCCTCAACAACGCCCGGAAACCAGTCGGCGATTTCGGCAAAAGCCCTCCCGCCCGGTGCCATCAATTCATGAACCGTCTGATCGGCATCATGGACAGGCACCATAAAGCTTCGAAAGGTACGGGCGGCAACGGTTTTCCCCATACCGATCGATCCGGTCAAACCAAGGATGATCATCGCCCTATCCGTTCATTCCCCTGAGAACATGGGTACGTAAATCACTGGTCACGTCGGGCAACACACCAAACCATTTTTCGAACCCGGCGCGCG
>JAJFIJ010000061.1 GCA_021775105.1 Rhodospirillales bacterium
CAGTGATTCAGCGGTGAACACCGAACGATGATGTCCGCCGGTGCAGCCAACAGCTATGGTCAGATAACTTTTCCCTTCCGCCGCGTAGCGTTCGAGCAATAAATCCAGCAAATCTGTCAACTTGTCCAGAAACGGCACGAACCCGTCATCGGTTTCAATGTAATCACCAACCGCCTTGTCCAGGCCGCTCAGAGGCCGCAGGTTCAGGTCGTAGTGCGGGTTTTTCAGGAACCTGACATCAAACACCAGATCGGCATCGCGAGGCAAACCATTGCGAAATCCAAACGACGTGACAAAAACCGACAAACCATCTTCGCTGGCCGCTCCGAAATTACCGTCCAAGGTTCGTTTCATATCGGTCAGCGACATATCGCTGGTATCCAGTATTACCGTCGCCCGTCCGCGTAACGGCTCCATCAGGGCGCGTTCATGACGAATACCGTCTGACACAGGTCGATCCTGGGCCAGGGGATGGCGACGGCGGGTCTCTTCATAACGGCGAATAAGAATTTCATCGTTACAGTCGACAAACAACACAGAGACATCGATACCGTTCTGGTTTATCAGGGCATCAATTTTCTCAAGAAACGCTTCCGCATCGAAATCACGGGTCCGGATATCGACACCGATTGCCATATTCACCGGAAGTTCGCCGGGTGTCACCAGTCGTCCGAGCAACGAGATCGGCACATTGTCAATCGCCTCGTAGCCCAGATCTTCCAGCGCTTTCAACGCCGAACTTTTCCCGGCCCCGGAGACTCCGGTGACGAGCAGAATTCTGGCGGTCTTGGCGGAACTGGTCATGACAGTGTTGTATCTTGTCGAGTCCGGCTTCGCAAAATGCAATTTGCGCCCCCTGCACGTGATGCCAGGTCAGGTCGCAAAAACAAATCACTGTTCATGGGGCCAGATGTGTCAGAGCCAGCCTGATTTTGACCGGCGTCGAATTCTCGAACGGGGTCAATTTGACACATGCTGTTTTGATTCCGCATAACTCGGTATATTGCGGCTCGGGCATTCGCTCAACATCATCAGGCGGCACCAGATCGACCACCAGTTTAACGACCACCTCGCCG
Source organism: Rhodospirillales bacterium (assembly GCA_021775105.1). GTDB lineage: Bacteria > Pseudomonadota > Alphaproteobacteria > Rhodospirillales > Casp-alpha2 > JAJFIJ01. Next base: position 1,077 of record JAJFIJ010000061.1, read on the forward strand.
AGAGCGGGGGTTTCAACGATGCCAACGCCCCGGACTTCCAGCAGGTTCCCCAGGTTTTCAGGTGCAGTCGCGAACAATTGTCCATCATTGGCACTGACGTTAACCCGGTCATCTGCGACAAGTTGGCCGCCGCTCTCAATAAGGCGCAACGCCAGATCGGACTTGCCAATTCCCGATGACCCGCGCAGGACAACCCCTCTACCGTCGATAGAAATGCAGGTGGCATGTATCTGTTCCATCACTCAGTTTTTCGGCAAACGCACGGTAAAGCGCGCACCAATGATGTTGCCGGACAGATCTGTACGATTTGTCGCTTCAAGGGAGCCTTCGTGGGCTTCTGCTATCTGAGCGGAAATATTGAGGCCAAGCCCGGAATGAGTGCCAAATTTTTCCGTCCCCGGGCGTTCGGAATAAAACCGCTCAAATATACGCTTCTCCGCCCCCGCTGGAATACCCGGACCTTCGTCATCAACATCGATTCTGACCCGATCTCCCTCGTGGCAGACTGCGATAGTAATCCGACTGTGCTCGGGGCTGAAAGAATAGGCATTGGCAATAAGATTGCGAAATATCTGGGCCAGTCGTCCTTCCTGCCCGGAAACGGTCAGGGCATCGCCAGCGCCATCGGTGCGCTCCAATTTGATCTGGGCTCCTGTTTCGTGAGTTGTGTTGTGGACGTCGGCCAACATCGCCAGCATGGCACTGATATCGACGCGCGTCGCCTCGCCACGCGACAGTTCTGCATCAAGGCGCGATGCATCCGAAATATCGGTGATCAGGCGATCCAGCCGCCCGACATCATCGCCAATGATGGCCATCAGCTTTTTCTGCTGTTCCGGGTCCTTCAGGCGGGCTGCCGTTTCGACGGCGCTGCGTAAAGAAGTTAACGGGTTCTTGATTTCGTGGGCGACATCGGCGGCAAAACTCTCGATCGCATCCATGCGCGACCACAGGGCTTCCGTCATTTCCCGAAGGGTCACTGCCAGTTCGCCAATTTCATCCCCGCGCGACGACATGTCGGGAATTTGCTGGGTTCGTCCGCGATCATGGCGGACCTGCTCAGCCGCCAGCGCCAGACGGCGTAACGGACGGGCGATGGTCCCGGCCAGATAGATACTGATCAGCACCGTGACCACCAGGACCACACCAAAAACCTTGAGGATGTCGCGGCGCACCTCAAACACCGCGTTATCGATATTTTGCGAACCTTTGGTCAGCAACAACGCGCCCAACACCTGTTTATAGCGCTGCACTGGCACCGCAACGCCGAGCACCATTTGATCGCCCTTGCCCATGCGAACAGTTTTTACATAATCGCCTCCAAGTGCGGCCACGGCTTCCGGGTAATCAGACACATGCTGGTTCGATTTCTCTTCGTAGCGCGGCAGGCGGCGGCTCGGGCGGAACCGCTTGATCAACCGGTCGAACAGATCAAAGGCCCGGCTGAGCATGGGTTTGTTCTGCTCGGGAGGCAGCAGTTCTTCGATCTGAATGGTTCGCCCGGCACCGGCCAGTCGACGCGAATCAGCCACCAGTGTGCCGTTGCCGCGAAACAGACGAGCCCGCGTACCGGTCGTCTTGACCATTCGCCGGACCATCTGTTTTGAGATTTTCGAAACCTGATAATGGCCTGACGCGGTTTCGGCGACAGCCCCCTCACTAAGCGCAACGGCAAACATTTCCGCCTGTGTCGCCAGCGCTGTCAGTTCGGAATTGATCAAATTGGCCTTGTACTCATCGAGATACAGGATGCCAGCGACAAGAATGCCAAGCGCCATCACATTGACGGTCAAAATCCGCCGCGTGATCGGAGAGATCAGACGGGTTCGCGATTTTCCCCGTTGCTGTTGACGTCGATCCCCCAATGCCCGCTGCCTTATTCCGCCCGATATCTATAACCGACACCGTAAAGTGTCTCGATTTCGGCGAAATCATCATCCAGTGCCTTGAATTTCCGGCGCAGGCGCTTGACGTGGCTGTCGATGGTCCGGTCATCTACATAAATGTTCTCGCCATAGGCCGCATCGATCAACTGATCGCGGCTTTTAACGTGTCCAGGGCGTCGGGCAAGCGCTTCAAGCAACAGAAATTCGGTCACCGTCAGATCAGCTTGCTGCTCTTTCCATGTACATAAGTGACGTTCGGAATCGAGCACCATCTGGCCACGCCGGATAACGTCGCCCTTGGTCGTGTCCTCCTGACTGGCATCATGACGCCGGAGCACGGCCTTGATACGTTCCAACAGCAGGCGCTGGGAAAACGGTTTCTTGATATAGTCATCGGCCCCTAGACGCAGGCCCATCATTTCATCGACCTCATCGTCTTTCGAGGTCAGGAAAATCACCGGCAATTTGCTCTTGCGGCGCAATTCGGTCAGCAATTCCATACCGTCCATGCGCGGCATCTTGATATCCAGAATAGCAAGATCAACAGGACGACGGCTCAACCCGTCAAGCGCCTCTGCCCCGTCACCATAGGTTTCAACAAAGTAACCCTCATCTGCCAGTGCGGCGGACAGAGAGACTAGAATGTTCTGGTCGTCGTCGACAAGAGCAATGGCTTTGGGCATGGAAAAGAACCTTTCGTCAAATACGCCGCGACATTGCACGGATACCTACTCTTATTTCGCCATTGTGGCAAAATTATAGCGGTTTCAGGGCAAATTGGCAGCACCGTGATCGCCTATCATAAACATTCGGAAACTGATTCAACACGGCATGAACCAGTGACCTCAAGCCAACATCCGAGACCATCTACCCGTCTCATCCATATTGTGTATATGCCGCATGGGCTGTTACGGTTGGTTGATTTTCATGATCCGGGATATGCCGTGACAAAATCTGACCCAACATTACCAGAATCGCTGCTCGCGGGCCTTGCCGGGGTACGGACAAAGGCGGAACCCTATCTGACCTGGTTGCCGGACTGGATCGAACCCCACGCAGTTGATGTCGTTGCCGTCCTGATCACCATTGCGGCGGCACTCGCCATCTGGAAAAAAAGGTCTGGAAATATGGAGGTTGATGATTTGGCTCCCCAAACACCTTTGGCGAAGGATAACAGGGTACGAGCCGCCACCGAATGACGCCACAATCGCCAGTGAAGCCGCGAAACGGGCGGAAGAGGCATCCCTTCGGACCGAACGGACCACCGAAGAATTGCTTCAGGTTATGCTTTCCGCCCAGACCGGAAAATCAGAAGAAAGCGGCGTGGTTCTTCCCGAAGACGCCATGGAAAGGGCCATTGCCGCCGTGCAGGGAGTCCTGGGGTCCAACGATCCGTCCAAGGCCAAGGCGCAGGAGGCTCTGCGAAAAGGCGACCTTCCGGCTGCCAGCGAAGCACTTGAGGCGGCGTTCAATCGGGAGGCGGCAGAGGCCGGGCGGATAGGCGACGAAGCCCGGCAACTCAAACTCAAGGCGGCCCGCACAGCGCGGGAACTGGCCGCCCTTGCCGCCACCCGGTCCGTCGCAGATGCGTTGCGCTGGTATCAGGAGGCAACTGAGCTGGAGCCGGAGGATTTTTTAGCGCAGATCGAACTGGCACGGTTTCATCAGATTGGCGGCTATCTCCCGGCGGCGATGAGGGCGGCAACAGAGGATCGTGAGCGCTCCATCGCTATGGACGAGATCGGCGATATTTATGTCACGCAAGGCGATCGACAGCTATCAGGCGTCAATGGACATCAGGAACCAACTGGCCGAGAACGATGCCAGCAATACCGAACTGCAGCGCGATCTGTCGGTTTCCCATAACAGGATCGGTGATATTCACGAGGAATGTGGGGAAACAGCGCTGGCCCTTGAGGTTTACGGGAAAAGTCTGGTTATCATCAGCACCCTCGCGGATCGGTTTCCGGATCATCCGCAATTTCGCACGGATCTGGATATTACCCGGCGCAGAATTGAGGAGTTGAAGAGTAAGCTGGATTAGCCGTACATGACGCCCGTTTTCAACCTGAAAACCGGTGCCGGATCGAACCCGTCAACCCGCCAATCACCGATTGACCCAACCGCCGCACTCAGCCTATATTCATCGCGTGGTGCCCCGTTAGACAGCGATAGAGCTGGGGGGCTGAATTGGGAATACGGAGGGGTCGACCCACACAGGGGACCTTGGCCGTAGCTGCCCCCGCAACTGTGAGCGGAGAGTTAGCGTCCCCCGACAAACATCGGGTACGTCACTGGGAAACCGGGAAGGCAGGACGTTAATTGTGATCCGCAAGCCAGGAGACCAGCCACGACGGGTCAATTGTCTAATGTGGAACGGGGTGTTCCAAAAGGAGATAAAAGTCATGAATTCCAAAGTTAAAACAGCCATCAACAATTCCATCGCCGTTGAATCCAGTCGTATCGCGCCAGCAGTGCTGGCTCTTCTGATTGGCGCATTCCTCTTGATTGGCGTCGGGTTCGCACATTCGAACACCGTCCATAACGCCGCTCACGACGCACGACACGCCTTCGCCTTTCCCTGCCATTAAGGGGAAATCATGCTCAGAAAAATTCTGACCGTCGCGATCTTCGCGGGGGTCCTTTCCGGTTTGGGAATCTCCATTGTTCAGGAATTCACCACCACGCCACTAATCCTGCATGCCGAAGAATATGAGAACGCCAAAGTCAACAATGACAACCGGTTGGCGATGTTTACTCCGGCAACATTCATCCTCGCCAATTCAGGGGAAAAGCATAACGATGCCGGCGAAGAAGACTGGGCGCCAACCGAAGGCATGGAGCGAATGGCTTTTACAGGCTTATCCAATATCATCACCGGTGTCGGATTTGCGCTGATCCTCGTTGCCTGTTTTGCCCTTTATGGCCAACCGGTTAACGGCCGTCAGGGGGTGATCTGGGGCATCGCCGGGTTTGCCATCGTCGCACTGGCACCCGGACTCGGCTTGCCGCCGGAACTGCCGGGATCAATGGCGGCCGAACTCTCGGCCCGTCAGATCTGGTGGTTCGTCGCTTCTGGCTGTACAGCGTTCGGGTTGTGGATGATGGTTTTTCGCAACGGCTGGGTCTTTGCCCTGCTGGGTATCGGGATTATCGCCCTGCCTCATCTGATAGGGGCTCCGCGTCCGGGTGATATCGGCGGCAACGTGCCACCAGAACTAGCGGCCCACTTTGTTGCCGCATCATTGGCGACTGCGGCTATTTTCTGGACCATGCTTGGCTGGTTGTGCGGGACCTTTTATGATCGGGAACAGACCCCGGATTAGCACCTGAAACAGGAGACCCGACCATGGCCCTAGGCAAACAGGAAGCTGTTGAGCTTTCCCATCAATTGTTGCGGGGCGGACGGTCGGGTTCCCTGTCAACGGCGATCAAAACGCATGACGGTTGGCCGTACGGATCTCTGGTCACCTTTGCAACTGATCTCGATGGCAGTCCGCTGTTTTTGTTTTCTGATATTGCCGATCATGCGCGGAACCTGCAAAGCGATCCCCGTGCCTCGCTGTTGATCGAGAAATCCTCCGGCCGGATAAAACCACAGACCGGCCCCCGGGTGACACTGCTGGGCAATATCAAGAAAACCAAAAACCCGCACCACGCGCGCCGATTTATCGCCCGTCACCCGCAGGCCGCGATGTATGCAGGATTCGGCGATTTTAATTTTTACCACATGACGCTGGACCGCGCCCACTTTGTTGGCGGCTTCGCCCGCGCCGTCTGGTTTCGCGGTCGCGAACTGTTGTCAGATGCAAAAGCCGCCAAAATATTGGCAGAAGCAGAAGCCGATATCGTCGCCCATATGAATGAAGATCACGCCGAAGCCGTTGATCTTTATGCCAGAATTCTGCTGGGCCGGAAAGGAACGGGCTGGTGCCTGTCGGCGATTGATTGCGAAGGCGCGGACCTGATGCTGAACGGTCGGATTGCACGATTGGATTTTACCCGACCGGTTGCCGATCCGGGTGAGGTACGTGCTGAGTTGGTTCGCCTTGCGGCGCTGGCGCGAGAATCTTCAAAAAATACATAACAATGTATTGAGAGTCCGGAAACCCAACGCTATCGTTTTTGCCGCGATGGGATTTGGTGTGGGTCGAATGAGCGACCGGCATGACAAAATGGACCTTTTGGGGAGACGATAGTGGAAAACGTCGGAAACCGGGCGAGCAGTTTTGGCCTGGATAACCTTGACCTTGGCGGGGTGAAAACCGCGCATTGGAATTTAGGCGCACCGCAACTATTCGAACATGCGTGTCGGAGAAGCGAAGGCCAGTTAACGGCATACGGTGCTTTTATCGCGCTGACGGGTGAACATACAGGACGCTCACCCAACGACCGGTTTGTCGTTGAGGAGGACAGCACCAAAGGGGTCATCGCCTGGGGAGACGTCAACCGTCCGATTTCGCAAGCCCAGTTCGATCAGGTTCATACAAAAATGCTGAACCACCTGAACGGCAAGGAAGTTTTTGTTCAGGACTGTTACGCCGGTGCGGATAAGGCCAATCGCCTGAAGGTTCGGGTGGTCACGGAAAATGCCTGGCATAACCTGTTTGCACGCAACATGTTCATTCAGCCAGCCGCCGACGAACTGGACGCATTTCAACCCGAATTTACGGTTTTGCAGGCACCAAGCCTGACCGCCGACCCGGCAACGGACGGCACAACGTCCGGGACATTCATTCTGGTTCATCTGGCGAAAAAACTGATCATCGTCGGTGGATCAGCCTATGCAGGCGAAATCAAAAAGTCGATTTTCTCAATCATGAACTTCCTGATGCCGGAACGCGGCATTCTACCCATGCACTGCTCCGCCAACGTCGGTGCCGCTGGAGATTCAGCGATTTTCTTCGGTCTCTCCGGCACCGGCAAGACAACACTGTCTGCCGACAGTTCACGCAGCCTGATTGGCGATGATGAACATGGCTGGGGTGACAACGGCGTCTTCAATTTCGAAGGCGGATGTTATGCCAAGACCATAAACCTGACCCATGAAGCCGAACCTGAAATTTTCGATCTTTGCCATACGTTCGGATCGATCATTGAAAATGTCACCATAGACCCTGACACCCGTGAACTTGATTTCTTCGACAAGACTCATTCTGAAAACGGTCGGGTCTCGTATGATATCTCCAGGGTGCCAAATGCGTCCACAACCGGTCAGGCCGGGCATCCGAAGAATATTGTCATGCTGACCTGTGATGCATTTGGCGTATTGCCGCCAATCAGCAAGCTGACGCCGGAACAGGCGATGTATCACTTCCTGTCGGGATATACAGCCAAGGTCGCCGGTACGGAACGTGGCTTGAAAGAACCGACAGCGACGTTTTCGACCTGCTTCGGCGCGCCCTTTATGCCGCGCCATCCGACGGTTTATGCCAAACTTCTCGGCGACAAGATGGCTGAACACAATGTCAACTGCTGGCTGGTCAACACCGGCTGGTCAGGTGGTGGATACGGTGTCGGCGATCGCATGAAAATTGCCTACACCCGAGCGATGGTCAACGCCGCTCTTGACGGAAGCCTGGCGAACGCCAGTTTCACAGCCGATCCCAACTTCGGCGTTCTGGTGCCGGATAGTTGCCCCAACGTACCGGCCGGAGTTCTTGTCCCGCGCAACACCTGGGCGGATAAGGAAGCCTACGATGCACAGGCAAAGCAACTGACGGAACTGTTTGAAGAGAACTTCAAAAAATTCTCCGGCTCAGTCGATGAAGGTGTCAACGCGGCTGCCATCAAAGCTGCCGCCTGATCGGGAATATAACAGTGCCCTAAAAGCCGACCCTTAGCCGACCCTTCGGGGTCGGCTGTTTTGTTCCTGGCCTTAATCAAGTTTTGATTCCGGCACAATGACAAGGGCTCCGGGATGCGAAATGACGCCGGGTCATCCGCAGCAAGCGATTGCGCTTTCCAAAAACGCTTGATTTTTTCAACTATAACTATTACACTTTATAAGTGTTATAATATATAAATTTCGAATCAAAGACGCATAACACATACCAATAGTTATTTGGCACACAAATAAAAAATACTATTGGAGGGGAGGATGGGGCCGTTTGACTGGACACTCGAACGTGCCGGGGTACGTGCTTTAATTCGTCTTGTACCCAGCACTAGAAAGCAGTTTTTTATAGCAAAAACCTTGGTGGTGCTTTTCGCCGTCCTGTTTGCGGCAGGCTGTGATACTCTCGAAGGCAAACTTGCATTGGGTACCGGTGCCCTGACTGCGCTTGGCGGGCGCACGCCCAGCCATGAAATTCAGCAAACCTATTACCTTGGTGTTTTTGATCCGCAGGGGCAGGTCGAACCAAGCGTCTACCGGGTCCGTCTGCACGGCCAGTCGAGCTTCCTCAACCGGGTCCAGTTCGCATCGGGCTGGTTGCCGTCAATTGCCGTTGATTCCATCGGCACCCGGATCAACTTCGACGAAAAAACCGGCGTCAGCAAAGTGACACGAAACGATTACAAAAAAACCAACGGGACAGACAAGGCACCGGACGAAGCCGAGTTTGAAACCGGACGGCGGCTGATCATGTTCGGTCCGGAAGGGTTCCGCGAAGCCCCGGCCAACCACCGACTGGTGGTCGCCATGGGCTCAGACCCAGAAGCCTATTTCCAGATTGCCAACGAAGCGCTAGAAGCCGTCGCTTCGGTTACCCAGACACCGCTCGACGACGAAGGTAGCGGTGAATTCAAAAATACGTTGCTGCGATTGCGGGCGATGCTGGCGGAGGATCGCAAGGCCATCACCATCGTCCAGCTAAGAAACGCCGGCGCCGGACAATGAGACGCCTCCCGTTGAGTTTGACCCGCTACAGAACCGCCATTACAGGGTTCGCCGTTTCTCTGGCGCTCGCCGGGTGCTCGGTGCTGCGTGTCGACGTCGACGTCTACAAAGGCCCGCTTGCCAATCATCAGGACGTCCAGGTCGAACAACTGGCGGCGATGACCATCGGCGCTCATCCTTTGCTGGTTCAGTTACGTGACACGATGGAGTGGGGGGAAGTCTGTTCAAAAGGGGGCGGCAAAAAATCTGAGGCGAGTAAGTCCAATAAACCTGAAGCAGTCGAGAAACCTGAAACGGAAAATGTGGCCTCTGCCAGCAGAGAAACACAGCAAACAACCCAGAAAAACGGAACCAGTGCGGAAAAAAAAGGTTCCCCGCCACCTGAATTTGTCAAATGCATTGAAGACGAACGAAAGAAAGCCGAACAACAAGGGTGTTATGTGGACGGCTTTCACGACCCTTCGGAGCCCTGCGGTATCTCGTGGTCAAAACAAATCGCAGAACTGGAGGCAGCGAAGAAAATTGACCTCCAAAAAACACGTTGGTTTTCAGGAAAGGTTCGCCGCTTGGTCAAGAATACTATTTCTAAGACCTTAGATCCGAAGATTCCGCTCTCCGTCGATAAGTTAAAAGAATTCCGCAATCAAATCATAACGGAGTGTGAGACGAAATCATGCCCCTATCTGACCCGCGGGTTCCAGAATTATCAGGCGCGCCGGGTTAATGCGATTCTGAATTTATACGAAGACCTGCAATTGGAAGAAGTGGGAACGGATAAAAGCAAGACACAAAGAATAGAAGAGAGCGACCCCCAGGCAGTTAGCGTTAACAAATCTGCAAGTGACCTCCAGAATGTTCGGGTATCAACGCGAGAAGCCAAAACTTCGGCCCAAATTTATGAATTAAGACACGCCAGCGTGGCACGATGGAACGAACTGAATCTGTTCCTTGCCCGCCCGTCGTCTAAAATGAGATACGAGCCCCGCGTTTTCAAATTGCTCCTCGCAGAACTTGGGTATCTGACTAATCCAATGGCCCTTGCAACGGCATTTTCCATGCCTGATGAAGTCTATTCGAAATTAGAACCTATTCAGCAGAAAAAAATTCAAACGTTTAAAAACCATTTATACGAGAAGACGGGATGGCAAGATGATCAAGGTTTTTCCCGCTCCTGGAAATCACCAGATTCTTGGACAACTGCACGCGATATCCAGATTGCAGGATTTATTTTGTCCGAATCAATTAGATTGTGGGAGGCAAAATCCATACGCACATCTGATGGCATGGCTTTTGATGGTATGGTCGGTAATTTATTAAATTCAATTTCCAGCGTATTAACACCAGAAAACATCACTAAGTATAACATGGAAATGCTACGCCGATTTCCCGTAAATAACATTAAACTGAAAACTCTGTTGGAAGACTTTGGGATAATTTGGGCCGGATTTGATAAAGAATTCAAGCTGCTAGATGGAAAATCACCGTTATTCTATAGAGAAAGTGCAGAGCGGGAAGATAGTATTACCGGCGCTACAGATGATACGATTAAAACGGCTGCTCAAACAGGAGTAGAAATTACAGCCACTAATCTAACTGCAATGCTAGGACCTCTGCAATCATCCGGGATAAGTAGCCGTGGCCGCCACCCGCATGGTCTTTTCCATCATGTCGAACAATACACGAAGGCTCGTGATTTACTTGACGGGAACCCGGAAAGCGGCGTAATCGGCGAATGCCCGGAACGTTGGCGCCACTCTGGTCACCCTTACCCGAAACGTGACAAAAACGGTGGCGTTGACATCAATGATGACTGCGCATCGGAGAAAAAGGAGTTCCTGAGCCGCCGTTCGGTTATGACCAACGAAGTCACCCAGTTCGCGTCAAAACTGCTGACAATCGCCAACAATGAAGTCCTCATGAAACGGAAAGACGAGTCGAACGACGAAGAGAATCCGTTTGGCGTGGTCGGCACCAAACAACTGGACCGCAATGTTCTGGTGCTGCAGGCTATAGGTAATTCG
>JAJFIJ010000062.1 GCA_021775105.1 Rhodospirillales bacterium
GGTTGAAACCGACGGCAAGCTGCCGACCGGTCAAACCATGCAGGAAGCCATCGAAGCCGTGGATGCGGCGACAGATAACGGGCCGGTCTATTACATGATCAATTGTGCCCATCCAACGCACTTTGATGACGTCGTCTCGACCGGGGAAGGTTGGCTTGAGAGAATTCAGGGTGTACGTGCCAATGCCTCAACCATGAGCCACGCCGAACTTGATGAAATGGAAGTGCTGGATGACGGCAATCCTCATGAACTCGGTCTGCAGTTTCGGGCGCTCAGGGCGGTGATGCCGAACCTGAATGTTATGGGCGGCTGCTGCGGAACCGACCACCGCCACATCGAAGCCATCTGCCATTCGTGCAATTAAGACAATATCCTAGCGGCTTAATCGTTCGTCTGAACAACCCCGTCCGTTGCCAGCCCGTCGACATCGTCCGTGTTCATTCCGAGAAGATCTTCAAGGATGTCGCGGGTGTGTTCGCCAAGGGCAGGGGCGGGGTGTTTTGGCAGTTCCGGGTTGCTCGACAAATGCGGGGCCGTCCGGGCAAACCCGTAAGTTCCGACCTTGGGATCATCGATATCCATAATCATGCCACGGGCCTTGACGTGCGGGTCACCGGCGACGTCCTCGGCATCATAAACCGGACCGCAGGGAACGCCTTTGGAATTCAGAATTTCAACGGCTTCATCGCGGCTCAGACTGGCCAGCCAGTTCTCGACCACCGGTTGTAGTTCGTCCGCATGACTTGAACGCGCGGTGCCGGTATTCGAGCGTGGATCATCGACAAGATCTTCACGGTCCATGGCTTCGCAAATGCGTTTCCAGATGATGTTATCGGGAACATTCAGCGCGATAAACCCGTCCTTCGTTTGAAACGCGCCGCGTGGCCAGAGGTTTTTCGAAACCCCGCGTTTGGGAATTTGTCCGGCGATTGAATGAAGGGCAACGGCGGCTTCATTGAGTGCCAGCATGTTATCGAACATGGCGGAATCAACGAACTGTCCTTCACCGGTACGTTCACGCATGAACAGGGCCTGCATGATGCCGTAGGCGGTGACCTGACCCGAATAGATGTCGGCCATGCCATAAATCGTCCAGCTTGGAGGTTTGTCCTCAAATCCGACCTGATGCATGATTCCACTCATCGCTTCGGCGACAATATCGAACGCCGGACGGTCACTGTAGGGGCCACGGTAACCCTCCATGCGCCCGAACCCCGATATGGTGGCCCAGATCAGTCGCGGGTGAAGGACGCGCATATCGGCCTGTCCCAGTCCCATCTTGCTCATCGAGCCGGGGCGCAGGTTTTCGACAACAACATCTGACTTTGCTACCAGTTGGCGAAAAATATCCTGACCACGGGGGTCGCGAAGGTTAAGTGCCAGGCTCTTTTTGTTGCGGTTATAACCCATAAATCCGGCGGCTTTTTTCTCCCCGTTCTTTTCGGCAAACGGCGGCATGGCGCGGCGCGGGTCGCCGGAGCCCGGACGTTCGATCTTGATGACCTCGGCACCGGCGTCGGCCAGCAGCATGGTGCAATAGGGACCGGCCATATACTGCTCAAGCCCGGTCACGCGAATTCCATCGAGGGGGCGTTTAACGGGCGTGTTCATGGGCTCTGCCTTTGATTGCTGTTGGGAGACTGAACTTTAATCAGTCAAACCAAAGGCCGCCAAGGGTTTTTATCGTGTGAACGTGGCCAGTGCCGTCCCAAACCCGATGAAAGCCGCGCCCAACGTGCGGCGCAACCATTTCACCGTTTCGTCGGATTGCAGGTATTCACGCAGGCGTCCGCCAAAGATCGCCAGCGCGATATGGTTCAGATAACACATGGTCGCGTATGTAAAAGTGAGGATCGATATGTTTGCAAGATTGCCAGTTTCGTCGCCGATGAACTGCGGGAACAGGGCGGCGATGACGATGATTGCTTTGGGGTTGGTGACGGAAACAATCAGGGCGGTCATGAAAAACTGCCGGTTGGATCGTTTTACGACGGGTGCCGAGGTATCAATCTTGAAAGCGGATTTGTCCCGAAGCAATTTAATGCCGAGATAGAGGAGGTATACCGCGCCGGCGACCTTGATCACCGTGAACAACATTGCAGACGCTGCCATCAGGGCACCCAACCCCAAGGTTACGGCGTAACCAAGGATCAGAAGTCCAAAGGCATTGCCAGCACCCGACCATAAGGCCGCGTTCCGCCCGAACCTGAGGGCATTGCTGATCACCAGCAAAATGCCCGGGCCGGGACTGATCGCGGGCAGCAGACTGACAGCCATAAAAAGAAGCCAGATGGTCAGAGTCATGGGAAATTCCTGCGTGAGTCACAAACCCCGTCACTCTAGAGAGGCTGGGCAATAAGAGGTGTGTTAATCACGAATGGCTGTTATGCGTGTGACGTGCGAATCCTGTATCAGATGAAGCGCTAGTCCCCAATCCACTCAACCAGCGTCGAAACCCCCATGCCGACACCGACACATAAGGTCGCGATGCCGTATTTAACCGGATTGCCGGCCTGGGCGCGGCGATCCATTTCGTGCATCAGGGTAACCATGATACGTGCCCCGGAACTTCCGGTCGGGTGGCCCAAGGCAATGGCCCCGCCATTGACGTTGGTTTTGTCAGCGCTCAGGCCGAGGCGACGCATGCAGCCAATGGTCTGGGCGGCGAAGGCTTCATTCAGTTCGACAAGATCAATGTCGTCAATCTTCAACCCAACCCGCTTCAGTAGTTTTTCCGTTGATGGAACCGGACCGTAACCCATAACACCGGGGTCGACTCCGGCGGATGCGGAGGCAATCCAGCGGAGCTTCGGCTTGAGTTGCAATTCCTTTGCCTTGTCGGCGCTCATCATCAGCAATGCCGCTGCACCGTCGTTGACACCGCTTGAGTTTCCGGCTGTCACGGTGCCTTGCTTGCGAAAGGCCGGGCGCAGTTGGCCCATATCTTCAACCGAAGTGTCGAGGACGTAATCATCTCCGTCCTTGCGATAGCGCGGGTGTTCGTCCGTCGAAACAACTTTCGGGTCGCCCCGGCGCTGCGGGATCGAGATCGGCACGATTTCTGAATTGAATTTGCCGGAATTGATGGCGGTTACGGCGCGGCGGTGGCTTTCGACGGCGTAGGCGTCCTGATCTTCACGGGTAATCTGCATTTCGTCGGCGATGTTTTCTGCCGTCTCTCCCAGACTGATGATCGGATACATCTCGTCCATGCGCGGGTTATTGAACCGCCAGCCGACCGTGGTGTCCCACATTTTCGGATGACCCATCACCGGGGTGCGGTCCGGCTTGCCCATGGTCCAGGGCGCTCTGCTCATGCATTCAACGCCACTGCCGATACAGATATCGCCCTCGTCAGCAATGATCGTCTTGGCAGCGAGATTGACGGCTTCAAGGGCGGATGCGCAATTTCTGTTGACGGTGACCCCCGGAACCTCGACCGGAAATCCGGCCAGCAGGACCGACATCCGGGCAACGTCGCGATTGTCTTCGCCAGCTTGATTTCCGCATCCGGCAAAAACCTCATCAATCAATTTCGGATCGACCCCGGCGCGATCCATCAATCCACGGTAAACATCAGCAAGCAGATCATCTGGGCGAACCGAAGACAGCCCACCACCAAATTTTCCAATAGGGCTGCGCACCCCGTCAACGATGACTACGTCTTTCATGAAATCCTCAATTCAATTAGGGTTCAGGTCTTGTATCAGGGAGCCTTGGTGACCGGAACCGGCATCAGGTCGCCTTTCTGCGTCGGGGCCTTGTTCGCCCCTCTTGGAGATACGGTGATGGTGATGTCCGATCCGCCCAGTGTCGAACCCTGAATGGAGATGGCCAGCACACGGTCATCCTGCATGTAGGTGAGAATGCTGGTTGGCGCGCGAACGGACGTCACTTCCTGCCATTTGTGCTGGCCGAGATTGCTGCGGAAAAAATCAAACATCAGGCCGGCATTGGAAGAGGCGTTAAGAGCAAGCTGTCCGAACCAGGGGTCCGAGCCAAAAACCAGCGTTCTGTCGACATTCATTTTGGCTCCGGCGGGAACAGGAATGTCCGGGAACTGGCTGAAGGCGGACGTCGGGGTTGTTTGCGGATTTGTTCCGGAAGGGGCATTTGAGGTCGCGACCATCGGTGTTGTCTGGTTGCATGCGGTTAGACTTGAGACCAGTAAAACGGCCGTTATGTCACGCAGGATCCGGATGTTCTGCCAGTCAAATCTGTTCATCTTCAATTCTCCCCGGAAATTTTATTTATTTTTCCCTGATCGCCCGCAAATTCACCTTAAATCTGTATATCATCTCGCCTCGCTGAGGCCAACCAGAGACCTGCGTGGATCCTCATGTTTCCGAGGTATTTTGCGTTCCTTGTTGAATTCAGAATCTTATTTGGTTATAATCAGCGGTTCTGGCCGTTTATTGTTTGACAAGGCCACTGGGGGCGCTTACAACCCGCCTCCTTCGCGGACGCCATTGACTGTTTAGCGAATTTGCCTTGGGGGCTTTGTGTCTTCATGGTTTTGCATGATTGCGATTTTGAATATTCTGAAGGGATACGCGGGCGGCGGTTTAGGGTGCTGTTCACAGCGC
>JAJFIJ010000063.1 GCA_021775105.1 Rhodospirillales bacterium
ATCTGCATCAACGACAGAATACCTTCCTGCATGCGCGCCCCGCCGGACGACGGGATGACAATCAACGGCGCATGCTCGGTAACGGCGCGCCGGGCGGCGGTCACCAGACCGTCACCGACAGCCATGCCCATGGACCCGCCCATGAAGGCAAAATCAAGCACGGCAACGACCGCTTTATGCCCGCCGATCTCACCAAACCCGACTTTCAACGCATCGTTTTCGCCGGTTTTCGCCCGTGCCTCTTTCATCCGGTCCGGATATTTTTTCAGATCGCGGAATTTCAACGGATCGGCAAGTGGCGTTGCCAGTTCAAGCAAAGCAAATTTCTCGTTATCGAACAACATTTTCAGGCGCAATTCGGCGCGGATACGCAGGTGATGGCCGCAGTGCTGGCAGACGTGCTGGTTTTTTTCCAGATCGCGGTGAAAAATCATTTGCGTGCAACCGGGGCACTGGTGCCAGAGATTATCGGGAATCTCTTTTTGCACACCAACCAGATTGCGCAGCTTCGGCGGAACGAAATTCTTGAGCCAGTTCAAACCATGCTCTCCTTCAGGGCGTTCATTTACCTATTCAACCAGATCATTCAGGTTTTGGCGACGCTTCTGACACCTTTGGCCAAATCACTGACCAGCGCCAGCACTTTGTCAGCCAACCCCGGCAACGCCCGGTTGTTATCATCCAGATTGGTTTTCAGGACATCAACAAATGCCGAGCCGACAACTACGGCATCCGCGACGCTGGCGATTTCAGCGGCGTGTTCGGGCGTGCGGATACCGAACCCGACGGCAACCGGCAGGTCGGTATGTCTTTTGATCCGGTCGACCTGTGCGCTGACATCATCAGTGGCGGCGGCAGCCGTTCCGGTAATCCCGGCAATCGAAACGTAATAAACAAACCCTGACGCCTGTTCGACAACGCGAGGCAAGCGGGCGTCGTCGGTTGTTGGCGCGGTCAGGTAAATAAAATTTATACCCGCCCTGAGGGCCGGAAGACAAAGTTCGTTTTCTTCTTCCGGCGGCAGATCAACCATGATCAGGCCGTCAACCAGACCGGCAGCATCGGCGAGGAACCTGTCAACACCATAAATGTAGATCGGATTGTAATATCCCATCAGGATCACCGGCGTGTCATCATCCGATTTCCGAAAGGCACGGACAGTATCCAGGGTTTTTCCAAGCGTCATGCCTGATTTGAGGGCGCGCAGTGAACTTGCCTGAATGGCCGGGCCGTCGGCCATGGGGTCGGAAAACGGCATGCCGATTTCGATCAGATCGGCCCCGGCTCCCGGCAGGCCCATCATAATTTCGGATGCGGTGTCCATATCCGGGTCACCGGCTGTCAGGAAGGTGACCAGACCGGCCCGGCCTTCGTCTTTAAGCTTGGCAAAGCGTCTGGCGATGCGTGTTTCAGGTTTTGTTGTCATTGTTCTTATCCCTGATCCGTACCGGTGATTTCCATGCCAAGGTGCTTGGCCACGGCAAAAATGTCCTTGTCGCCGCGCCCGCAGAGATTCATCACCAGCAAGTGGTCTTTCGGAAGGTCTCTGGCGATTTTCGAAACGTGCGCCAGCGCGTGGCTGGGCTCCAGCGCCGGGATGATGCCTTCCATGCGGGTGCAGATCTGGAATGCGTCCAGGGCTTCCGTATCCGTCACCGACACATAATCAACTCGCCCCGTATCCCTGAGCCAGGAATGTTCCGGCCCGATACCCGGATAATCCAGACCGGCGGAAATCGAATGCCCGTCAATGATCTGGCCGTCATCGGTCTGCAACAGGTAGGTACGATTGCCGTGCAGCACGCCCGGCTTGCCACCGGTCAGTGAAGCGCAGTGTTCATCCGTATCAACGCCATGCCCACCGGCTTCGACACCAATGATTTTGACGGATTCATCATCAAGGAACGGGTGGAACAGGCCCATGGCGTTCGATCCACCGCCGAGACAGGCAACCAGTGAGTCGGGCAATCTTCCTTCAGCTTCCTGCATCTGTTCACGCACTTCGTTGCCGATGACACACTGGAAATCGCGGACCAGTGTCGGGTAGGGATGCGGCCCGGCGACGGTGCCGATGATATAAAACGTATCCTCAACGTTCGATACCCAGTCGCGCAACGCTTCATTCATGGCATCTTTCAGGGTTCCCGTCCCCGACGTGACCGGGCGCACTTCGGCGCCGAGCAAATTCATCCGGAAAACATTCGGGGCCTGACGTTCAACATCGGTTGCCCCCATATAGACGATGCAGGGCAAACCAAACAATGCGCAAACTGTCGCCGTCGCCACGCCATGCTGTCCGGCCCCGGTTTCGGCGATAATGCGCTTCTTGCCCATGCGCCGCGCCAGCAGGATTTGGCCGATGGTATTGTTGATTTTGTGCGCGCCGGTGTGGTTCAGCTCATCGCGCTTGAAATAGATCTTCGCGCCGCCAAAATGTTCTGTCAGGCGCTCGGCAAAATACAGCGGGCTCGGGCGACCAACATAATGTTTCATCAGATGATGGAACTCGGCCCAGAAATCCGGATCATTGTTGGCTTCATTCCAGGCTTTTTCGACAGCCAGGATAAGAGGCATCAGGGTTTCAGCGACGTAGCGGCCGCCATAAATGCCGAAATGTCCACCTTCATCGGCGCCGGCGCGATAGGTATTACGCTTGTTCATGTCTTTGTCCCTGCGGCCTCATAGAAGCCCTCAATCAATCACGGATGCCCGTCTTGGCACGGGCGCGACAATAAACCACAGGAGGCCGGGAAAAACCCTCAAAAAATACCCTGAATCAGCAGGAAATTATCTGGCAGCAATTCACCTGCTCAAACAGATTTCGCCGCCCTGATGAAGGCTCTGATTTTATCGGCGTTCTTGACCCCCGGCGTATCTTCGACGGCTGAAGACACATCGACTTCTGTCGCCCCGCTTATGCGAACCGCATCGGCCACATTATCCGCCGTCAACCCGCCCGCCAGCATCCACGGCAAGGGGCTGGAGAAATCCTGTAAAACCTTCCAATCGAACGCCAGCGCATTGCCGCCCGGTCGGGTGGCGTCTTTCGGTGGTTTGGAATCAAACAGCAATTTGTCCGCACTTTGCTCGTAGGCCCTTGCGGCCTCCAGGTCCGCCGCGCTCGAAATCGGGATCGTCTTCATCATCGGCAAACCAAACCGCGCCTTCAGGGCGACAACATGTTCGGGCGTTTCAGAACCATGCAGTTGCAGCAGATCAACCGATGTGTTGGTGACAATGTCTTCAAGCAGGGCATCATCCGCATCCACTGTCAGGGCCACCTTGATCACGCCATCCGGCACGCGGTCCATCAACGCGGCCGCCACAGCGGGTTCGAGATTTCGCGGCGACGGCCCGAAAAACACAAACCCCACCAGATCTGCCCCCGCCTCAACAGCGACATCAACAACTTCAGGGGACTTCAGTCCACAGATTTTTACCATTATGGTCATAGGTATACTTAAGCTTCTGGAGCCGTTTCTGACAACACCAATGTCTTAAATGCGTATGACGCAACGATCACAAAACAGGCTTCACCAACAAACTGGCTAAAGATATCTATCGATACCGCTATATAGTAACCAATTGTACGAGAGAGATCGTCACCCGGAAGATATTCCACTACCAGCCCCAAACTACCGAATATGGCGGCAAAAATCAGGCCAAAGGCCAGCACGGCACCAAACACGGCGCCGACGTTTCCTTTCATTGTCGACCAAGATGTCCTGACGTGGTCGGAAATGCTACCCGGAAAATCAACCGCAGCAATAGGAAATACGAGCGCTAACCTGAATATGACATAGACTGCGGGAATAATTGAAAGGAGCATGAAAATCGTAAGACCAACGTGATCAACATAGATATTCAAGAAAGCCAGAACGATTGTTGGTGACAGCGGAAATATTGCAACAAGTAAAAGATAACCCAGAAATCGAAACTCTCTGGCACCACAGGCGATTGATTCTTCATGCTTCAAAAGATAGCGCCGATGCAATGCGACAAGGAAAAGTGCCTGTGGAATGTAGTAAAGAAGAGGAATAGCCACTTGCCACCATACCTGACCACGTGTCAGTTCTCGCAACCCGATTTCCAATCCCACACATATCAGAAACGGTACGGCCATTAATTTCAGGATAGGCTGCCAGTTAAGCTTTCCGTAAGAAATGATTTCACCAAGCAGTTCACGGGAGGATAAATAATGTTTTTCCGCGGTATTTTGTTCGGTCATAGCAGCCTCATTCAACCCTTTCCGTAAAAATTGAATTTAATAACATCAGTACACTTTATTGTTGAGCAACTCCCGCAAAAAATCAAGGCAACAAATGAGACCTGTTCGAAGCGCCAGAGCCGGATTTAAACCCCAGCCAGTTCCTCAGCAATCTTCTTTGCCGCCTCAACCGGGTCCGGTGCCGATGTGATCGGCCGTCCGATGACCAGATAGTCGGCGCCCATTCTGACCGCATCCGAAGGTGTGACAATGCGTTTCTGGTCGTCTGAGGAGGCCCAGGTCGGGCGAATGCCGGGGACGACCAGCTTGAAGTGATCGCCGCAGGCTTCGCGTAGCGCGGTGACCTCGCGAGCCGAGCAGACAACGCCGTCAAGGCCACAGTCCTGTGTTAGTTTGGCCAGCCGAATGACCTGTTCTTCCGCCGTCCCGGCAATGCCCATGGCATTGAGGTCTTCGTCACCCAGTGACGTCAGCACGGTAACCGCGATCAGCAGGGGTTTGTCGTCTCCCGCTTCGGCGGCAGCGGCGGCAGCGGCTTTCATCATCGCAACCCCGCCAGATGCATGGACGTTGACCATGAACGGTTTCATGGTTGATGTGGCGCGGATAGCACCGGCGACCGTATTTGGAATGTCGTGATATTTGAGATCAAGAAACACCGGCATGCCGCCCGCCGAAACGCGTTTGACTTCTGCCGGACCGTGGGCCGTGAAAAATTCCTTGCCCAT
The DNA here is from genome assembly GCA_021775105.1 of Rhodospirillales bacterium. GTDB lineage: Bacteria > Pseudomonadota > Alphaproteobacteria > Rhodospirillales > Casp-alpha2 > JAJFIJ01. Next base: position 4,957 of record JAJFIJ010000063.1, read on the forward strand.
TTTTACACCACCGACCAGACCGTTCAGCTTTTCCGCCATGGCGACAGCTTCGTCGGCATCGGTGGTGTCGAGGGCAACAAAAATTCGATCCGTAGGTTTCATGATTTCTCCTAACCATATGTCCCGCACATGCGTTAGAATTGTGGTTTAACACCCCCCATCAGCCCTGCCAAGGACCTAGTTTATTGCGTCCTTGAACCGGCCAGCATAAAACCCTAAATAGTGTAGGTCATTAACTTCTGGAAGACGGGTTTTGCGAATGGTCAGAGAAATGGTTCCGGTGGCCTGTCCGGCCTGTGGTGAATATCAGAACCTGCTGCCGGGCGGTTTTGATCCCGATGTCGACCCCTTTGCCGATGTCGTCTGCATGGTCTGCCGTCGTCCGTTTTCGAAATCTGAATATTTGACCGGACTTAACCAGCGCCTCGATGAGCTGAACGCACTTGATGGACCGCGCCTGACCTGAATGCAGACAGAGGACCCCTGATGGCCGATCTTTTTACCGCCCTCGGCCTGTTTCTGCTGACCCATCTGTTGCCGGCAATCCGGCCGCTTCGCAGTGCCGTCATCACGCGCATTGGCCGCGGCTTCTATTTTTTTCTTTTTTCCGCGATCAGCATCGCCGCCACTATCTGGCTGATCATGGCTTTCATGGACGCCCCCTATATCGAGGTCTGGCCCTATCAGCCGTGGACCCGCTGGGCGGTGCTGGTGAGTATGAATATTTCCTGTATCCTGATCGTCGCTGGCTTAACATCCGCAAACCCCTTTTCACTATCTTTCAACACAAAACCTTTCGAGCCTGCCCGTCCCGGTATTGTTGGTCTAACCCGCCATCCGGTGATCTGGGGTCTCGGCCTCTGGAGTGCCGTTCACATGCTGCCCAATGGTGATGTCGCCAGTCTGCTGATGTTCGGTTTGCTGACCCTGCTGTCCGTCACCGGCCCGCGCACACTGACACGGCGGCGCAAATCCTTGATGTCCGATGAGGTCTGGCACGACCTGGATACGACTACGGCCCGATTGGGACTGGTTGAAACCCTGTCCCAAATCGGCACAGCAAAACTTGCTGGTGGTCTCGCGCTTTATCTGGTCCTGCTATATCTGCACGGTCCGGTGATCGGAGTGTCGCCGCTGGCGGGATAAGATGACGCCGTCAGGCTGTCCGGCGTTGACAGGTGTCGGATTCATGATCCAGCAGATGTCTTTTGATATCGAGTCCTCCGCCAAAGCCGGTCAAGGACTTGTCGACACCAATGACCCGGTGACAGGGCACGACAATCGGCAACGGATTGGCACCGTTCGCCGCACCAACGGCGCGAAAAGCTTTTGGCCTGCCGATCCGCCCGGCCAGCACCCCGTAGGATGTCGTTTCGCCAAACGGTATATCGCAGAGCGCTTTCCAGACCGTGTTCTGGAATTCCGTTCCGGCAAAACGCAGCGGCAGCTCGAAGCGGGTCAGTTCCCCGGCAAAATAGGCGCGAAACTGGGCAAAAACCTCTTTGAACAGTTGATCATCCCGCCGCCAGTCGGGGTGAGGTCGATATTTCCGGCTTTCCGTCGGGAAAATAATATAATGCAGTTGATCACCATCGCCAACGATCAGCAATCGCCCAATAGGGCTGTCCAGATAACTGTAGGCCAGCGCCACGTCAGGTGAAGGCATGGGATCGATCCTCACTGACATACCGGTTCCCGGGTCGGTTACTTGGGCGGGTTCGTCTCAGTTCGGACGGCGGGCGGTTGTGCAGATCGCGGAACGCCGCGTTGAACCGACGGACACTTCGAAAACCGGACCTGAGCGCAATTTCGCTGATCGGCAGGTCGGTGTCGTTAAGTAGCCGTTTTGCCCGTTGCAGGCGGACGGTTTTCGCAGTTTGCAACGGACTGGCACCGACATGATGCTGAAATAGGCGTGATAGCTGCCGCGACCCGATCCCCAGTTTCCCCGCCAGTTGATCAACCGTTCCCCTGTCCAGCGCACCACCGTCAATCAGCTTCAATGCCCTCTCGACAGTGGTTCTGGTGCCGTTCCAGGCCGGGCAGAATGGTGCCGATTCCGGGCGACACCGCAGACATGGCCGATATCCCGCCTGCTCCGCCGCCGCCGCACTGGGGAAATAGCTGACGTTTCTGGTCAGCGGCTGTTTGACGGGGCAGACCGGGCGACAATAGATGCCTGTTGTTTTGACGGCCGTGAAAAACTGCCCGTCAAAAGAAGGGTCACGGCGCAATCGCGCGGCATTGCAAATCTCGAAATCCAACATCCGGCGATCCTAGCAAGGCCGGATTTCGGGAGCAACCAGAGAGCGATTATGTAGTCTGAAAGCGGCCAGTGAGAATGCTAAATGTGGTCCGGTTGCCGGATAATCTGGTCACCCGCCAACAGGTCTTCGACAAAATAGGCGACCAGTTCGTTTCGGCCTTTGACCTCCGCTTTCTGGTAAATTGCGCTGCTTTGGCTCTTGACGGTTCCTGCGCGGGTATCGCGCATATTGGCGATCTCCTGAGCGGACAAACCCTTGATCAGCAGCAGGGCAATCTCCCGCTCCGAAGGTGTCAGGTTCCAGGCATCAAACCTTGCGTAAATAACGGCCAGTAATTCACCGGAAGCAACCTGAACAGACGCCCGTGCGGTCTGGTGCTCAGTCAATAACCGTTTGATTTGCAACCCTATTGCTACCAGAGCAACCGCCAGAGCACCGGCGGAAATCAATTCAAGAGTGCTGTGATCAATCCAGGGAATTACGATGTCCACATAAAATGCGTCGGCAAAAACATCCATCAGGAAGAAAGCTTCACTGATAGCAATCACGGCAAACGAGATGATCAATGACTGGGTTTCAAACGCTTTCCTGTTCTTCATCGTAACCGTCAATCCATCTGCCTTTCTTATCAGAATTGTAACTGCGTACCATCCTGATGCAAGTGCAGTTGCCAGCTTCAGTCATCGTCATAGTCACCGTTATTCGCCCTGCTGTGACAGGCGAGGCAGTTCGCCTTGGATTTGACCCTCGGGTCTTTCCACGCACGCGCCGGAACTTCTTCATTGTGTTCGCGAACCCAATAAGGTGTATTCGTGATCCGCAGGGGGGCAGAAGTTTTCGTCAGCCCACGCATAAACTTTCCCCCCCACCAGCTTGAATCAGCCGCGTTATCAGTGAGATAAGTCCGAATATGGTTGACCGTTTTGGGATCCAGGGACGCATCCTCACCAAAATGGTCGGGCAGGCCGGTCATGATCAACTCCCACGATTTTTTTGGCAGCATTTGTGGCTGAAACGCCATATGGCAGGCGCCACATTCCTTGATGACGGTCTGGTCGCGGACGGGACTGTAACGCTCATCGGCCTTGGCCGTCGTACTGGCAAGTAGAAGCAATGCGCCTGCGGCTAGGTAGAGTTTTGGATTGGCAAACATTTCTGTTCTCCTGGTTGAAAGGTTACTGATTGATCATGAATGTCAGGAAATCGCCCTTTTCGACCGGTGTACAAACCCGCCCGAGGACACTTTTGCAATTGCGGCGAAACCACTTTTCGACCTTCTTGGGTTCACTGTAGCGCCCGGGCGTTTTTGACAGCGCCAGGGGAGCGATTTCCTTGCCCGCCCGGGTTCTGCCCGTATTTGCGGGGTTGGTCGTATGGCATGTCGTGCAGGACGGTGTATCGGCTTTCCCCGTCGCCGGATGCGCAGAAAACAGGACCTGCCCCCGATCCGGAGAAAACGCCTTGAAATTTTTGTCCATTGATTTGGCTTCGGATGCATAACCCTGAATAATCGCCTGTTGCGGAGAGCCGTTCGCCGGGTTGACGATTGGCATCGACCAGCCAATAGCACAGACGGCAATCATCAGCGGGCGCGCGGGTAGCGTAAGAATTGTATTCATTTCTGGTCTCCAGTTGGTAAATGAATTTTGCTGTCATCAAAGCGACCCGAGGCCGCGTCCTGGTGACAAGCCCGGCAGTTGACCTTCGAACCGATGGCCGGTTTCCGAAACACTGTCGGATCGATGTCGCGGTGTCGCTTTTTCCAATACGGTGTATCAGTCATGCGCAGGGAGGCCGTCTCGATCCTGCCCAGCCGATGGGCGATTTCGGTATCAAATGTTTCAGCCGGGTTTGTGCGAAGGTAGCTTTCGACGGCTTTGGCAGTTTCCTCGTCCAAAGTCGCATCTTCGCCATAGTGACCGGCTAACCCGGCCATTATGACGCGCCACGCGCCGCCGGTTCGCAGACTCGGATGATAGGCATCGTGGCAGTCTCCACATTCACCAATATAATTTTTCGGCGTTTCCACCGCCCGCCAACCGGCTGGCGGGATACTGGAAAGGACCATCCCGCCCGTGACCAGGGCGACTGTAACCGCCAGAAACAGTACTGCTCCCCGGCGCGAACAGGAAATGGTGTCGGATTCAGGCCCTGATCCGGCAATTTTCTTCTTTCCAGTAATCATCGCGCTGAGAACGGGATGGTGAAACAGGCGGGTTTCGACACTGACACCGAGCAGGTGAACGACCACCGCACCGACCAGTGCCCAAGCCGCAATTTCATGGATATCTTCGGCAATTTTTCCCATTGAAAATGTCGTCACGAAAGCCAGTGGGCCAAGATTTTCCTGCCCTCCCAGCACCACCAGCCCGGAAATCACCAGCGTCACAAGCACAACAAGCAGGATGACAATCATCCATGCACCGAGCGGATTGTGGCCAACGTGATCCGGGGATTTTTTATGAAGGAGAGAACGGAGATGGTGAAACACACCGTCAGATTTCAGGGGGAAGGACCGGAATTTACTATACGTACTGCCGGCAAATCCCCAGACAGCGCGAAAGACAAGCAGCGTCGCCAGCGCATATCCGGCTAACACATGAACATCAAGCCACCATTCGGGGGCCAGAAAACCCGTCACACCGGCGACAGCGACAACGCCAACCATCGCCCAGTGAAACAGCCTGAGTGGCAAATCCCAGACCATGACGGTTTGCACAGGCTTCGCCGGAGCAGCCCGATACGGGTGGTGGTGTAATCTGATGTCCATTGCTTCGATCACCGAATTGATTTCGATGCACAAAGCAATGCACGGGTTCGCTGCCTGCGACAATCAACCCAAGTACTTGATCGTGGACTTTAGAACTATGGTTTATGCGCTGATATCAGGCGATACGGCATGAAAACCCGTGCCCTATTTCGGCAGACCAAACTCGTCCTCTTCCCTGCTGGTGCCGCCAACAACACCGGCCATGCGGCTCATCATTCTCGACATGGACCCCGTATCATTTGCCGGTTGTCGTGGCCGGTCCCAGGTTTGCGGTGTATACGTCATCGCCGTCGGAGCAATCGGTTCGGCCTGATCGTCGTCATCAAAAACCGCCTTTAACGTCACCACATCGACAACGCCACCCCAGACCCCGTTGAAAAATCCTCCGATGGTGCCGGTGATGGAGGATTCTGCCGGGATGCCTGATTGTTTGGTGATGTCCTGGCTTTGAGAAGGAGATGCTGAGATCAGCAGAACCCCCAACATTGCGGCCAGTCCGATGAAGGAAACCCGCTGCTGTTTCGACCGTTCAGACATATCAACTGCTCCCAGGCTGCACATAAATTCGCGACGCGAATCGCAACTTATCACAATCCGGACGAAATCGCATCATCTTGTGGATAACTTTTCCGGGAAACAATATATATTGGGATATTAGATACTGAATTTTTTGATCGCCCTAACGAAAACGCGCCCTGTTTACTAAACAGGGCGCGCTCGATCGTGAAAGATCAATGGGCTTGCGACCCCGTTAGCCGTTAAGGTGCTGGGAAACCGCAACACGTAACCAGCTAAATTGCCAGTACGGGTCTTCGCGGCGATCCACATATCCTCGTCGCATACTGGCGCGGCGTTCTTCATTGCCGTAGGAAGCCGTATCAGCGGAGCGACGGTTTGGGCGGCGGCGGTCGACGTTCTGTCTGTTCAAGCTTGTCATTTTCGTATCCTCATTCTGTGGATCGTTATATCTTTTTTCCGGATCACATTCTGCAACCCGGTGTCACCCTTATGGCGACGCGGTATCAAACCATGTGAAACTTACGAAATCGTTACAACATCGCAAAAATCAGTTTTTCCTACCAAATCAGATGTTGTGCCGTCAGTGATCCTTGTCACTCCCCGGATCCGCCCTTTAAACTCTGAATATGAAAATATCCCAACTCCAAAGCCCGGCACTGATCCTGGATCAGGGGAAAGTGCTCCGAAGTACGCAGGCCATGACCAAAAGGTTAGCCGCCAAGGACGTCAAACTGCGCCCGCATATGAAAACAGCGAAATCCATTGATGTGGCGCGAATGGCGCTTGAAGGGAACTTTGGCGGGGTCACCGTCTCGACCCTGAAAGAGGCCGATTATTTCCTCGGTCACGGGTTCGCGGATATTGTCTATGCGGTCTGTATCGAACCCGCCAAACTGGATCATGCCGCGAACCTCGCCGCGCGTGGCGCTGATCTGAAAGTAATTACCGATAATGTCGATGTCGCCCGCGCCATCGCCACCCATGGCGGTAAATTCCGCGTGTTGATCGAAATTGATTGTGGTGAACACCGCACCGGAACACCGCCCGATCATCCAGGTGTACTGGAGATCGCCGTACTTCTGGCCGGGTCGGCAACTGCCGAACTTGCGGGTGTCATGACTCACGCCGGGCATTCCTATGGATGTCGAGGTGAAGACGAAATCAAACGCATCGCCCGTGATGAACGTGAAGCGGTCGTCAGCGCGGCGACCCGTCTTCGCGACGCCGGGCATGAATGCCCTATCGTCAGCGTCGGCTCGACGCCGACCGCGACCTTCGGCGAAAGCTTTGAAGGGGTAACCGAGACCCGTCCCGGCGTTTTTGTTTTTTATGATCTGTTTCAGGCCGGTCTTGGCGTCTGCTCGGTGGATGAAATTGCGCTGAGTGTCCTGACGTCGGTGATATCCCAGCAACCGGCGACCAATCAAATTCTCATTGATGCCGGCGGACTGGCATTGTCCAAGGATCGCTCGACAGCGGCGCTGGAAACCGATCTTGGGTTCGGCCTGGTCTGCGATGCCGACAGCGGTCAGCCCATAAGTACTCTGCCAGGCCCGTTGGTGGTCAGCGGCGTTCATCAGGAACATGGCCAGATCACGCTGCCGGAAGGCACAGATATGAAACAGTTCCCGGTCGGCACGCGCTTTCGCATTCTGCCCAACCATTCGTGTATGACGGCTGCGGCGTATGACAGCTACAACGTTATTGACGGTGATGATGTGATTGCCGAATGGAGCCGCTGTAACGGCTGGTGATCAGGTTGCGATGGTCGCCGGTTTACGATTGCGCGGCTGGCGCTCACTGGCTGATTTAAGCTGACCGCAAGCGGCCTGAATATCGCGCCCCCGGGGAACGCGCACGGGTGCTGAATATCCGCCATCATTGAGGATTTCTGAAAATTTCCGCAGTTTGTTGTTGGAAGAACACTCATACTGCGAACCCGGCCACGGATTGAACGGGATCAGGTTGAACTTGGCCGGAATCCCCTTGACCAGACGCAGCAGTTCGCGGGCATCGGCTTCGCTGTCATTGATCCCCTTCAGCATTACATACTCAAACGTTATACGCCGGGCATTGTTTGATCCGGGATAGGTTTTGCAGGCCTGGATCAGTTCTTTCAGGGGATATTTCCTGTTAATCGGCACCAGCACATCGCGAAGGTCATCACGAACGGCATGCAGGCTGACGGCAAGATTGACGCCAAGTTCTTCGCCACAACGCGCAATCAGCGGCACCACGCCCGACGTCGACAGTGTTATCCGGCGCTTCGATAAAGACAGGCCTTCACCATCCATGATGATTTTCAGCGCGGTTGCCACGTTTTCATAATTAAACAAGGGCTCGCCCATACCCATCATGACGATGTTGGAAATCATCCGCCCGCCATCCTTGGGCGTTGGCCATTCTTCATAAGAATCCCGCGCCAGCATAAACTGACCAACGATTTCACCAGCCGTCATATTGCGCACCATCTGCATGGTGCCGGTATG
>JAJFIJ010000064.1 GCA_021775105.1 Rhodospirillales bacterium
ATGGGGGAGGGTTGGGTGGGGGGGCTCTCGCAAACATATGCGGGGGAGCAACATTAAATGTACGCCTACATCCTTCGCCGTTTGTTGCTGATTGTCCCGACGATCCTCGGGATCATGATCATCAATTTTGCCGTCGTCCAGTTCGTGCCGGGCGGGCCGGTTGAACAGATGATTGCCCAGATCAGCGGCACCGCCGTTGATGTGACGGCGCGGGTCGGTGGAGAGGCCGGAGCAGAGGTCGGGGCGAATGCGCCCAGACGGCAGGCGACCGGCAAGGACGCCGGGTTGTCGAGCCGTTACCGTGGCGCGCAGGGTCTGCCGCCCGATCTGATCAAGGATATCGAGCGCCAGTTCGGCCTTGATAAGCCGGCGGGCGAACGGTTTCTCCATATGATGGGCAACTATATTCGTTTTGATTTTGGCGACAGTTTTTTCCAGGATAAAAGTGTCGTGCAACTGGTCATCGACAAGATGCCGGTGTCCATTTCATTAGGATTATGGACAACGTTGCTGGTTTATTTGATTTCCATTCCACTGGGGGTCGCCAAGGCTGTGCGCGACGGATCAAAATTCGATATCTGGACCTCGGGGCTGGTGATCTTCGGCAATGCCGTGCCGGGGTTCCTGTTTGCAATTTTGTTGATCGTGCTGTTTGCCGGGGGACGCTATTTCGACCTGTTTCCGCTTCGCGGATTAACGTCGCCCAATTTCGATGATCTCTCGACGCTGGGTAAAATTGGCGACTACTTCTGGCATTTGACGTTGCCGTTATTGTCGATGGTGATCGGCGGATTTGCCGGATTGACCATGCTGACGAAAAACTCCTTTCTCGAAGAAATCAACAAACAATACGTGCTGACCGCGCGGGCCAAAGGTTTGACGCAAAACCGTGTGCTGTATGGGCATGTTTTCAGAAATGCCATGCTGATTGTTATTGCCGGGTTCCCGGCGGCGTTCATTGGTATTCTGTTTACCGGAGCGATGCTGACGGAGATCATCTTCTCACTGGATGGTCTGGGGCTTCTGGGGTTCGAAGCCGCCATCAAACGCGATTATCCGGTGATGTTCGGCACCCTGTTTTTCTTTACCATTCTCGGTCTGATCATGGGCATCATCGGCGACATCATGTATCACATCATCGATCCGCGTATCGATTTCGAAGCCAGGGATACGTGAGCCGATGAGCGAACTTGCCAGGGAACGTTTCTGCGGACTTCACATCACGCCGATCACCCGGCGGCGGATTGATAATTTCAAGCGCAACCGGCGTGGATTCTGGTCGTTCTGGATGTTTATGGCGATGTTTTTCCTCAGCCTGTTTGCTGAGGTTATCGCCAATGACCGGCCCTTACTGGTCAGTTATGAGAATGAATTTTATGTACCCGTTCTGAAGGCCTACCCGGAAACGGTTTTCGGCGGTGAGTTTGAAACCGAAGCCGATTACAGGGATGAATTCGTTGCTGATCTGATCAATGAAAAGGGCTGGATGATCTGGCCGCTGATCCCGTTCAGTTTTGATACCGTCAATCTCAACCTGCCGGTTCCGGCCCCCGCCCCGCCGGATGACGTCAACTGGCTTGGCAGCGATGATCAGGGGCGCGACGTTGTCGCCCGGCTAATTTACGGGTTTCGCATATCCGTCCTGTTTGGCCTGACCCTGACGATTGTCAGTGCCGCCGTGGGTATTTCGGTCGGTGCGTTTCAGGGATTTTATGGCGGCCTGCTGGATTTGCTGGGGCAGCGCTTCATGGAAATCTGGGGCGGCATGCCGGTCCTGTATCTGTTGATCATCATGGCCAGTGTGATTACCCCGAATTTCTGGTGGTTGCTGGGATTAATGCTGATGTTTAGCTGGATGGGGTTCGTTGGCGTGGTCAGGGCGGAATTCCTGAAAGCCCGCAATCTTGACTTTGTCCGCGCCGCCAAGGCGCTTGGCGTGTCCGATATAAAAATCATTTTCAAACACGTGCTGCCGAATGCCATGGTCGCGACCATTACCTTCATGCCGTTCACGCTCGCGGGGTCGGTGACGACGCTGACGGCGCTGGATTTTCTCGGGTTCGGCTTGCCGGTGGGATCGCCGTCACTGGGGGAGTTGCTCAATCAGGGCAAGGCCAATCTGACGGCTCCGTGGCTCGGGATTTCCGGTTTCATCGTGATTGCCTCTATGCTCAGCCTGCTGGTGTTTATCGGCGAAGCGGTGCGCGATGCGTTTGATCCAAGAAAGGTCTATCGATGAAAAACCTGCTCGATATCAGGGACCTGTCGGTGACGTTCGGTGAAGGCGACGGCGAAGTGCGGGCCGTGCGCAACATTTCGCTATCGATCAACAAGGGAGAAACCGTGGCACTGGTCGGTGAGTCGGGATCGGGGAAATCGGTCACCGCACTTTCCGTCATGCAGCTTCTGCCTTATCCGCTGGCCCGTCATCCGAACGGATCGATTACCTATAACGGTGAAGAACTGGTCGACAAACCGGATGCTGAGATGCGGATATTGCGTGGTGATCAGATATCGATGATCTTTCAGGAACCGCTGACGTCGCTCAATCCACTGCATTCGGTGGAAAAGCAGATTTCCGAAGTCCTCTACCTGCACAAAAGAATGACGCCCGATCAGGCCCGTGCCCGGGTGATCGAGCTGCTTGAGCTGGTCGGGCTGGACGAGGCGACGACCCGGCTTGGTGCGCTGCCTCATGAATTTTCCGGTGGTCAGCAACAGCGCATCATGATTGCCATGGCGCTGGCCAATGATCCCGATTTGCTGATTGCCGACGAACCGACCACCGCGCTTGATGTGACCATTCAGGCGCAGGTCCTGAAACTGCTGAAAGACCTGCAACAGAAGATGGGTATGGCGATCCTGTTCATTACCCATGATCTTGGCATCGTCCGCGCCATGGCCGACCGGGTCTGTGTGATGAACGACGGCGAGATTGTCGAGCAGGGGCCGGTCGAAGATATTTTCGAGCGCCCGGACAATGACTATACCCGCCATCTTCTGGGGTCAGAACCGAGTGGTCGCCCGGAACCTGCTGACGGCGACGACAAGGCGATCATATCGGGAACTGACGTCAGGGTTTGGTACCCGATCAAAAAGGGCCTGCTCAGGCGCGTGGTTGGGCATATCAAGGCCGTCGACGGTATTTCCATGACGGTTCGCGAAGGCCAGACACTGGGCGTGGTTGGGGAATCCGGGTCGGGCAAGTCGACGCTCGGCAAGGCGCTTCTCAAGCTTGAGAAAAGCGAAGGCGGCATTGTCTTTGAAGGCCATGACCTTCAGGCACTGGACAGAAACGGCCTGCGTCCGCTGCGCCGGGAAATGCAGATCGTTTTTCAGGACCCCTTCGGCTCGTTGAGTCCGCGGTTGTCGATCGGCCAGATTATCGAAGAAGGCCTGATCGTTCACGGTCTCGGCGGCAGTTATCCCGAACGGCGCAAGCTGATCAGCGACGTTCTGGTCGAGGTCGGTCTGGAGCCGGATACGCAGGACCGTTACCCGCATGAGTTTTCCGGCGGCCAGCGCCAGCGCGTCTCGATTGCCCGCGCGCTTGTGTTGAGGCCGAGATTCATCGTTCTCGACGAGCCGACCAGCGCGCTTGATATGTCGGTGCAGGCGCAAATCGTTGACCTGCTGCGGGAACTGCAGAAACGCCATAATCTGGCCTACATGTTTATCAGCCATGATCTGAAAGTCATCCGCGCCGTCAGCCATGACATTATCGTCATGAAAGAAGGCAAAGTCGTCGAAGCGGGGCCTGCCGAATCCGTGCTTGATAATCCGGAAACCCCCTACACCCGCGCCCTGATGGCCGCCGCCTTCGACATGATCGCCGATGAGACGGGGGCGGTGAGTACGTAATAAATCCAATACAAAACAGGGAATTCGGATGAACATTCTTTTTATGTCGACGGTCGACAAGGCTGATTTGTGGAAGCAGTGCCTGACGGCGGAATTGCCGGGGATCAACATTTATGTGTATCCGGATTGCCCGGTTGCGCGTGAAGACATCGACTATGTCATCGCCTGGAAACCGCCGGCCGGCGAGATTGCCAAATATCCCAACATCAAGGCCATCCTGTCTCTGGGGGCGGGGATTGATGGCATCACCTGCGATCCGGACCTGCCCCGGAATGTGCCGATATCGCGGCTGGTGGATCGCTGCCTGACGCAGGGTATGACGGAGTACGTTGTTTATTGGGTGCTTCATCATCATCGGCGCATGGACGACTATGCGCGGATGATCGCGGCGCGGGAATGGGATAATTACATCCAGGCCGATACCGAACAAACCCCGGTTGGCGTGCTGGGACTGGGTGAACTGGGCGGCGATGCGGCGAAGGCCCTGAGTGCGCTCAACTTCGATGTTTTGGGCTGGAGCCGATCGGCGAAATCGATAAACGGCGTGACCTGTCTTCACGGCGCGGACGGGTATGATGAAATTGTTTCGAAGTGCCGGATGCTGGTTTGCCTGTTGCCGCTGACCGAAGACACGCGGGGCATCCTCAACGCCGACACTTTTGCCGGCATGCCCAAAGACAGCGTCATCATTAACTGCGCGCGAGGCGGGCATCTGGTCGATCAGGATTTGCTTGCCGCGCTCGATTCCGGGCATCTGGCAGGTGCCGTTCTGGATGTCTTCCACAGCGAACCGCCGGACCCGTCGCATCCGTTCTGGGCGCACCCGAAGGTGACAATGACGCCGCACATGGCGAGCCTGACCGTGCCGCAATCCGCCGCGCGTTATATGGCAGACAACATTCGCCGGGTGGAACGCGGCGAAGCCCCGCTTAACCTGATCGATTTGAGCAAAGGATACTAGGATGAGTAAAATCGGCGACGTACAGCAGCTGAACTGGGACACCATCCCGCGCGAAGAACTGGCCGAAGGTCTGGCCCGGCAGATGATGACCGGCGACAAGGCGATGGTTGCCAAAATTTATATCGCCAAGGATGCGATTGTACCGAAACACCATCATGTCAATGAACAAGTGACGCTCGTCATAGCGGGTTCTCTCAAATTCAGGCATGGTGAAAATCTGGACGTCGAGCGGATCGCCAATACAGGTGATATTATCGTCACGCCGGAAAACGTGCCGCATGAAGTTGTCGGGCTCGAAGACAGTGTTGCTATCGATATATTCTCCCCACCCCGGCAAGACTGGCTGGACGGTACGGACGATTACTTCAGGAAATAGGGATTGATCGTTCTCTATGAATTCGTCGACAATGCAGGAGCGGACCACCAAAGCGGGAAGTCTGAGGACCAGAGATGACAAAATCGGTTTATTCAATGCAGTTTTCCGCCGGAGAAGAAATTTTCCGGATTGGAGACCGGGGTCACAACGCCTTTTTTATTGAAACCGGGCGCGTCGAAATCTCCATCGCCCGCAACGGCGAAAAGGTCGTCGTCGCGGAACTCGACGCCGGTGAAATCTTCGGTGAAATGTCGATGATTGACGATGCGCCGAGATCGGCCACGGTGACCGCGCTTGAGGAAACAGTGGTTATCGTCATCGAACGCTCACGCATGATCCAGCCGTTGTCGTCGATAGACCCGATGATGAACCTGCTGCTGAGGGTCGTGCTTACGCGGTTTCGCAATTCACAAAACCAGATGATGGGACTGCGCGCGAAATCGGGTGAGGACGCGAAGTCGCTCGATGAAATCCGCAGACTGGCGTTCGACAGGATCAATGCTGAAAAAACGCTTCGCGAAGCCCTTGAAGCGGGTGAGTTTGAAATGCACTACCAGCCCATCGTTGATCTGGATGAGGGGCATGTCGCCGGATTTGAAGCGTTGATCCGCTGGCGCAAAAAGGACGGTGGTTTTGTCTCGCCGGTAGAGTTTATCCCGCTCGCCGAAGAGACCGGGCTGATTGTCGAGCTGGGGCGCTGGATACTGGAAACCGGGTTGTGCGACCAGATCGAGCTGGCGGGCGTTTGCCGCGCGCTGGCACCGGACCGCAAGGCACCCTTCATGAGCATCAATGTTTCCGGCGTTCAGTTATCCGATATGGACGAAACCAGAGTCCTGACCGACATGGTCGAAAGCAGCAATGCCGTTCCGGCTGATATCAAGCTCGAAATCACTGAAAGTCTGATGGTCGAAAATGCGGATCAGGCGGCGGCGGCGTTGGCCAAACTGAGAGAATCCGGCGTGTCCATCGCCATTGATGATTTCGGCACCGGCTATTCGAGCCTCAGTTACCTGCACCAGTTCCCGCTGGACACCCTGAAGATCGACCGCGCCTTTGTCATCAATATGGATACATCCGAAAACGCCCGGCGCATTGTCCTCAGTATCATCCAGCTGGCCCTCGCCCTTGATCTCAACATCGTCGCCGAAGGCATTGAAGAAAAACGCCAGATGGACGCCCTACGCGACCTCGGTTGCCAGTATGGTCAGGGCTATTACATGTCGAAACCCCAGCCCCTGACAGATGTCATCGCGTTCATGAAAACGATGCCAGGCTGGAAATAAACACCTTTGCTAGGACGTCTTCCTGTTTTTTGAAAAATCCTGAACAGTCATTACTGTCGCCGCCAGACCGGCGGGAACCGAAAAATAAAGAACCCAGTGATAGGTCATCAGATACGAGTTGCTGAGAACGAGGCCGACCAGAGCGACGGCCAGTGGACTGAGCGCCAGCAGAACCCCGCCTGCGGCAATCCACCACAACCGCCGGGTCCAGCGCCGCAGCCGATGTTTCCTGAGCGGAGAATTGCCATTCGCATCATCGTTCATGGACAGCATCTATTACACATTTGCCAGACGTTTGAGATAGGCAGGGATAACAGGGGCGGATGTCGAATTCAGAAGGCGAATGAAGTCCTGTTGGCGGCAAATCGGACGTGATTCAGGAAGTTGCATTGGGCCTCGGATTGACTGCTCTCGGCCATTTCATAAACTCCAGCGTTCAAAAAATATTCATCGCAGGAACGGCCTGATCTTCTCCTTGAGTGATGTGAGAAATGCTTCGAGGAGCCGGGAACGTGCACGGTCAAGCGGGTACAACAACCCAATTCGATAGTCGATGACCGGCTCAAACGGTTTTACGACCAGACCTTGCTTCTGGAATTTATTTGCCGTGAACGGATCAACGATAGAAACTCCTGCACCATAATTGACAAACGAGCACGCCGTCGCGAAAAATTGCGTTTCGGCAACAATGTTCCAGGTTGCACCCGCGTTGCTAAATGCATTCGCCACCTGAAAATAGGTCTGATGCTCACGAAAGAGGGAAATAAAAGGCTCGTCGCTCAAATCTTCAGGTGTAATGGACGTCTTTCTTGCCAATCTGTGACCTGACGGCAGGACACATACGCACTGAAAGTTAAATGCTTCGGTATGCACCGCCGGATGATCGGCCGGGAGTTCCGCAATCGCGACATCAAATTGCTGTGTTGGAACGAGTTCGCGGACAATCTCGGAACTCCGCGACAGCAACTTTATTCGAACTTTTGGTCTCCTGGAAATGAATTCGCTAAGAACATTTGGCAACAAATCAAACGCAATTCCGGGGTATGAGGCAATCACCAGATTACCAAGTTCCCGGTCGCGGATTTGCCGTGCAGTGTGGGCGGTTAGTTCAATACTACCGAGCGTTCGGTCCACATCCTTATAAAAATAATGAGCTTCCGGTGTTGGTATCAAGCGCCCCTTTGAGCGTTTGAACAATTCAAAGCCAATTTCATATTCGAGATTAGCGATCAAATTGCTAACTGATGGCTGGGTTATGCCTAAAAAGTCAGCCGCTCTGGTCATCATGCCGGTAACCATGACAGCCCGAAAGCACTCCAATTGGCGGATATTCATTATCTGTCCCCATCTCCTACAGCAGTGAGAGTTACGAATAGTATATAGTTTAAAACTATATTCAATATCATCTATATTATTTGACCAAATGCTATGCTCTGGCTCATTTTGTAGGCGGCGATGATGGTGAGGACAAATTTCCTTACTCGTCCTCGATCAATTATTTCTTCCAATTTGGTTATTGATGAGAAAGGCAACTTGATATGAAACCCATTACAACGATTGCAGCGCTAACAGTGACTGCCGGATTGATACTGGCGGTTGTGCCAGAAGCATCGGCAGCCAAGAAATTCATCACGATTGGTACAGGCGGGCCAACAGGCGTCTATTTTGTCGTTGGCAATGCTATGTGCCGAATGATTCATAAGGAAGCTGCCGAGGGCCGCAAAAGCGGTCGCAAACACGGCATACGCTGCTCGGCACCTTCGTCAAATGGTTCAACCTATAATATCGCTCAAATTTCTGAAGGCGAATTTGACTTTGGTGTCTCGCAGTCAGACTGGCAGTATCATTCCTACAATGGCACATCGAAAAAAGTAACAAACAACAAGGACCTTCGTGCCGTTTTTTCAGTTCACCCGGAGCCATATCAACTCGTCGTCCGGGCTGATTCCGGAATCAAAAGCTGGAAAGACATGAAAGGTAAGAAATTCAACATGGGCAATCCGGGCTCAGGCCAGCGTGCAACCACAGAATTGCTAATGGAGCGTTATAATACGCCAAAAGATTTTTTCTCGCTGGTCACGGAAATGACTTCGACGGAACATTCCAAAGCTCTTTGTGACGGTAAAATTGACGCCTATGGCTATGTTGTCGGCGTGCCGAATTCCGGCGTTGCCGTAGCGACGGATGGCTGCGGAGCAAAGATCGCCAGTCTTAACAGTAAAGTTGAAGCGGATTTGATTAAGGAATTTCCGTTTTACGGTCCGGTTACAATCCCAAAAGGCGTATATCGATCCACCACTGAGCCGGTTATGACGTTTGGCGGATACGCCACTATTGTCTCCAGTGCCAAAGTTCCCAATGACGTTGTCTATGAAGTTGTCCGCGCGGTAATGGAAAACCTCGATGATTTCAAAAAATTGCACCCGGCATTCCAACTGTTAACGCCTGAGGGCATGATGCGAAATGGTAATTCCGCCCCCCTCCATGAAGGCGCCATCAAATATTACAAAGAAAAGGGTTTGATGTAAGCCCTGGTCAGTGCTGGTACGAGGGGGTGTTTCAAGCCTCCCTTCACCCTTTCGGACCAGCATGACCATTCGGCTGCCCATACTCATTCGATCTCCAAAGCTATGAGGGACTCATGTCTGAACAAAGGATTGAATCAGCAGAGGAATTGGTTGAGAAATTCGAGGCGTCCGGTCGTGGTTTGATCGGTCCCTGGGCCAAGGCCGTTGGTATAATTGGATTTTCATGGTCATTTTGGCAACTTTGGATCGCCTCTCCGTTACCTTTTATTCTCAAGGGCGGCATTTTTGTTGATATGCCCGCCCGCGGACTGCATCTCGCATTTGGTTTGGTTCTCTGCTTTTTGATGTTTGGCGCTCGGGGATCATATGGGCGGACCCGAGTTCCGTGGCAGGATGTAATGCTCGCAGGCCTCGCCTTATTCTGCGCGTCATATCTGTGGTGGGGTTACGACGGCATCGTTTCTCGTAACGGCATACTATTGAATATAGACGTATTAGGTTTCATGTTTCCATTTGAGGCCGTCCTCAGCTTCATTGGTATTTTACTTCTCCTTGAAGCGACCAGACGAGGCGTTGGGTGGCCGCTGGTCATGATTTGCGGCATATTTTTGGCCTATTCAATGCTCGGCCAATACATGCCGGACATCATCTCCCACAAAGGTGTCTCCCTGAAACGTTTGATCGGTTATCAATGGCTGACAGGGGAGGCCATTTTCGGCATCCCCATCGACGTATCGGTTAGCTTCGTCTTTCTGTTCGTTTTATTCGGTGCTCTCATGGATCGGGCAGGCGCGGGCAAATTCTTTCTCGACCTTTCATTTGCCATGGTCGGCAAGTACCGGGGAGGGCCCGCCAAGGCGGCGGTCTTGGCGTCTGGAATGACGGGTATGATCTCAGGCTCATCCATTGCCAATACAGTTACTACTGGAACCTTCACTATACCGGTCATGAAACGGATCGGTTATCCGGCAGTTAAGGCAGGTGCCATTGAGGTCGCGGCCTCAACAAACGGCCAGATTATGCCACCAATCATGGGCGCAGCGGCGTTCATCATCGCCGAATTTATTGGCATATCTTATTACGATGTCATCGTACATGCTGCTTTGCCTGCTTTTATCGCCTATTGCGGACTGTTTTATATCGTTCACCTGGAAGCCTGCAAACTCGGGTTGAAGGGATTAACGAAAGCGGAAATCCCGATTTTCTTCAAAGTTCTTTTTAGCGGCGTGCATTATCTGATCCCGATAGGCGTCCTGGTTTATCTGTTACTTGTAAATCGCTGGTCTCCTGCAAGTTCTGTGTTTTATTCGATCTTACTGATGATCGTTACCATCATCGTGCAACGCGTACTTCAGGACCGGAAAGAAGGTTACTCTGTTGGTCACGGGGTATGGCGAGGGCTGAAGGTGGTCGCAGAAGCTATGACTGGCGGTGCCAAGAATATGGTTGCAGTGACAGCAGCAACCGGTGCCGCAGGTATTATTGTCGGCGTCGTCTCCTCGACGGGCCTCAACAATGCGATGCTTGAAATCGTCGAAGCGATCTCGCAGGGCAATATATATATCCTGCTGATTCTGACCGCAGTCGTCTGCCTGATCCTCGGGATGGGGTTGCCAACAACCGCTAACTATATTGTTGTCGCTTCATTGATGGCCGGTGTCATGGTTGAGCTTGGGAATGCTGCCGGGCTGGCCCTGCCTCTTATCGCCGTTCACCTGTATGTATTTTATTTTGGATTGATGGCGGACTCGACGCCGCCGGTTTGTCTGGCATCATTCGCGGCGGCGGCAATATCCGGCGCTGATCCCATGAAGACCGGGGTGCAATCATTCCTCTATGACATACGAACATCGATATTACCGCTGGTCTTTATCTTTAACCCGGAACTGCTGCTGATTGGCGTTGATAGTATCTGGCATGGAATTTTGATATTCATCGTCTCTCTTATTGCAATTTTATGCTTTAGCTCGCTTACTCAAAACTACATGTTTGTGAAGAATAAACTTTATGAATCAATTTTGCTGATCATTGTTATCATTGGTTTGTTCAGGCCTGACTTCGTTCTTGATCAATTTTCTCCCGCGTATTCCTCCCTGGAACTGGACCGTGTAATCGCAGGTGATATATCATTGCCACCTGATCGCACCGTTCGGTTACACATCGTTCGCCAGACCAATTACGGCGACCGTTACAAACTATATCGAATTGACTCTCCCGCGACCGGAGATACACGGCCAACAACTGAAGTTTGGGGTATGGCGTTACAGCAGGAACAAGATGGACGCTACAGCGTTATCAATCTTGATTTTCAGGGACAAGCTGAAAAAGCGGGGGTCGCTTTCGGCGACTATGTGACTGATATTGACGTCGAACAAATCGGTCGTCCGTCGAAGGAGCTTGTTTATCCAATCGTACTCCTTGTACTTGCTGGGGTTGTTTTTGGCCAACTCCGGAGGTCACGCCGTCGAGAATCCGGACCTCAACAGGCCTCATGAAATCAACCTTGTCGATGTGACAACATTTACTGGAAAATGTTATGGATAATATGATGACAGCACGACAACGTCTTCTTCAGAGGGTTAAAGAATCTCAGCAACAACTGATAAGTTCCTGTATCGATCTTGTTGGTACGGAAAGCCCAAACCCACCTGGAGATACACAAGCAATTGCAGAAGTCACCGCCGGTTTATTGCGCAAAGCGGATGGTGCAGAAGTAGAATTCGTGACCGCTGAATACCCAATCGTCAATGTGGTGGCGCGCCTTAAGGGAAGTGGCAGCGGACGCCGCCTGATCTTCAACGGGCATTTGGATACCTACCCGATCGGCGACAGGTCTAGATGGACGGTTGATCCGCTCGCCGGAATTCAGCAAGATGGTCGGTTCTATGGACGTGGCATATCGGACATGAAGGGAGGAATTGCGGCTTCAATTCTTGCCTTTCAACTGCTGGCAGAATGTAGGGAATCCTGGTCAGGCGAACTGGTCGTAACGCTGGCTGGTGACGAAGAAACCATGGGCACGCTGGGTTCATATCACCTTTTGGAAACGGTTCCCCACGCCAAGGGCGATGCAATGATTTGTGGTGACGCGGGTTCGCCAAAAGTGCTGCGATTCGGTGAAAAGGGATTTATCTGGCTGGAAGTAACTTCTTCTGGCAAGGCTGCGCACGGTGCCCACGTACATCTTGGAGAAAGTGCGATTGAACGCCTGAATTTGGCCCTTGAAGCTCTATTCACACTTCGCGACATCGACGTCCCTACGCCGCCTGAAGTCGCCGCCGCGATTGAAAAGTCGAAAACTGTTTCTGAAGCGCTTTCCGGCGTTGGTGAAAGCGATGTGCTGACATCCGTAACCGTTAATGTTGGCCAGATCGAAGGAGGGCAAGCCCCGAACCTGATTGCTGACTCTGCGTGGGCGTTTCTTGATATTCGCATACCCGTCGGCCTTACCGTCAGTGAGATCGAGTCGCGGATCGACGACCTTCTGGGGCCGGCATCCGGCATCAGTTATTCTATCCAGCGCCGATATGAACCAAACTGGACATCACCTGAGCACGAAATTATCGAGCGCTGCGCGGCAAACTGCCGAGAGGTTCTGAATGAAAGTCCTGTGGTTAATATGCGGGTCGGTGCATCGGACTCCCGAATTTACCGGTTGTTTGATGTGCCATCGGTCGTCTGTGGTCTGACACCATACAATATGGGTGGGCCGGACGAATATGTCTTGCTGGAAGATCTGTATGCAGTTGGCAAGGTTCATACAATGACGGCTTTTGATTACCTGCAAAACAATTCGGCGTCAGTGATTGACTCTCGTGATGCACGTTAAAATCATTGGACGTGTCTGGTTGTCGGAATGTTTGAACTGATCCCGCTGATCAACTCAGCGTTTCTCACAGGTATCTCAATACTGCCGCATCTGTTTGTGGCACTTCCAGGACCTAAACAAACACATCGGATTATATCCACGGTCAGTTCAAAACCAGACTTCGTTCTGGTTCACTTATGAGCGCTTTATTCCTTTTCCGCATTTTACAGCGGAGCTAGGTTTTGAAAATCTGTCGATTATTCGGCAGCGGCCAGCTGGCGGGGTGTCCATGTGACCATTTCCGGCTGGATCGCCTGGCCGACCTGCGTGCGTTCGATATCGGGCAATACATCCATATTCGGCCACAGGCCGGTGGTCAGGGTTTTGGCATAAGCAGGTGCCAGAT
The DNA here is from genome assembly GCA_021775105.1 of Rhodospirillales bacterium. Lineage (GTDB taxonomy): Bacteria > Pseudomonadota > Alphaproteobacteria > Rhodospirillales > Casp-alpha2 > JAJFIJ01. The sequence continues at coordinate 13,227 of JAJFIJ010000064.1, forward strand.
TGGCTTCAAACATGCAATTGGCGGCAAGTTCATGGGCGTAGTCGAGGGCGCGAAGGTCGATGGTGAGGCCATTGCCGTTGGCGTCAAGAACCGCATACCAGGTGCGCGGGGTTCCATCGTTGGCGGGCATGCCGATGACGCCGGGGTTAAGCCAGAGCTTGTCACCGAGATCATCGACAAAAGGCAGGCCGCAATGCCCGCCGATGATACCGTCAACAGGTGTGCACCAGCCAAGATCATCGATTTCCTGTCGTTTGATACATTCCGCCGTCGACTTGAAAATCCAGCGGCTGATATCCTTGACGCCGCCGTGAATAACGGCAAACCGGAACCGGCCAATGCCGAACCGCAAATGACCGGGCAGGTCGCGCATCCACTGTCGATGCCAGGGTGTGAGTGTACTGTCGGCATGGCTGTACCACTGGCGCGACAACAGCTCGCAGGCACTGCCTTCATCAAATCCGCAGCCGCAATCATCGCCACCGTTACCGAATGAGTCTTCGCAGTTGCCCATGACAACCTGAATGCCGGACTGGATAATCGCATCAAGCGTTTCGACGGGGTTTCCCGCATAGGCGATTATGTCGCCGGTGCAGATGATATTGGTTGGCGGGATATCGAGGTGTTTTGCTTGGGCCAGCAAGGCCTCGGTTGCCTGTAAATTCGAGTACGGCCCGCCAAAAATCAGCACCGGTCCATCAAGGGCGTCGAGATCGCGAATCATCAGTCAGGGCTGCATGAGGCGCCACCGAGTACACAAAAGCGGGCGCAATGGGGATGATTAAGATGAACGGTTTCCGGCGAAACGGACAGGTCTTCGCCCATTTCGAACGCCGGGTCATAGGGTAAAAGTGTACACGGAACGACGACCGGGCTGGTCGCTCCCTTGCGTTTGACGATCATTCTGGATGTTGCACACATCATGGTTTCCGGTGCGACGCCAAGAATATCCCAGCAACTGACGGTGATTTCAGGAACATCCAGATGCGCGTCCATTTCCGGGAACAGAACCAGAGACGCCGGGTTCGACGCATCGGCGGGAATGTCCTGTTCGGCAAACAGGCGGCCATATTCCTGACGTGAGCGGCTCTCGATTTCGTCCCAGCAGGTGCGCCCGGCGACAGTCAGGTTAAATCCGTTCTCGGCCAGCCATTTTAACCCCTTGAGCATCGGTTCCCACGTGTTTTCGCCACGTTCAAGTTCGTGCTTTTCCCGACTGTAATGGTCCATGGAAACGCGAATGGATAGTGCTTCGGGGTGGCGGGAGCGGATATCCAGCAACTTTTCACGGGCGTGCCACATGGGTTTCATGGCATTGCTGAGAACCAGTACCCGATACCCGCGTGAAAGGGAATTTTCCAGCATCGCAATCAGGTCGCTGTTCATGAACGGCTCACCACCTGTAAAGGCGATTTCATCAACGCCATACCCTTCGCGCTCGACTTCATCAAGATAACGTGTCACATCGCCAAGCGTCAGATAAGCGAGATCATCGTTTTTCGGGCTCGACTCCATATAGCAGTTGCGGCACGTGATATTGCACAGACTCCCGGTATTGAACCAAAGCGTGCGCAAATGGGTCAGGGCGACGACGGCCCGTTCCTCTCCTTTGGCGGTCTTGTAGGGGTCCTGAAACTTGGCATCTTCAAGTGATGCAGGGCTGGCAATTGACCCGTTGGGCATATGTGCTCTCGTTGGTAATTAACGATCTGTCTGATCTGTTGGACTCTAGTCTACTTTTAAGCGTTGCACACCCGTTGATGCCAATCACAACTTGGTTATCAGCCCGTGCCGGAAAGGTCACCCGGCAGGTGTATGGTCACGCGCAAACCGCCATCCTCCAGATTCGACAGCGCAATCTCACCGCCATGACCACGAATTATGGTGCGCGCAATAGCCAGACCAAGCCCGGTGCCGCCGGTTTCGCGGTTGCGCGACGTCTCGATCCGGACAAACGGCTCGAACACCCGTTCCAGGTCACTTTCCGGTATGCCCGGTCCATCATCATCAATGGTGATGGTGGCAATATTGGCGGACGCATCGAAAGCCAGATTGAGCCGCGCCCGTTCGCCATAGGCGATGGCGTTCTCCATGATATTGTTGAGTGCCCGCTTCAGGCCGGTCGGCCGACACGACAGGACAATACGTTCTGAAGGCGAAAATTCCGCTTGCTGACCCCGGTCGGAAAAATCTGCACACAGGCTCTCCAGTAACGCACCGACATCGGTTGGCCGGGATTGTTCACGTTCGGCCTCTTCGCGGGCAAAGCTCAGGGTCGATTCGGTGATCGCCTGCATTTCATCCAGGGTCTGGATGATTTTTACCTGCAATTCCCTGTCTTCAATAAACTCGGCACGAATACGAAGCGACGTGATTGGTGTTTTCAAATCGTGGGAAACGGCGGCCAGCATATTGGTCCGGTCTTTGATATAGCGTTCCAGACGGCGGCGCATCTGGTTGAAAGCAGCGATGGTGCGGCGCATGTCTTCGGGGCCTTCTGCATCGATATCTTCAATTTTCTCGCCCCGGCCAAGGCCTTCTGCCGCTTTAGTCAGGTTACGCATCGGGCGCGTGATCCGGCGGACCACGAGTATGACAACCCCGATGATGGCAAGACCGGTAACCAGCAACGCCAGAAGCGACTGGATCGCCCATGCCGGGCGGTGTGAGCCGACTTCGGTTTTTACATTCAGCCATAACCCGCCAGAGGTCCTGACCGATAACTGGAGATCAAGATTGCGGAACTTGTTGAAGCGCATGTGATGGTTATCATCGTCATCATCATCATCATGCATGCGCTGCCATTGGCTGAAATATTTTTGCCCCTTCGACTCAATCCGAATCTCTTCAGCCAGCGGCCCCAGTTGCCGGGCAAGTCGCCGCGCAAGGGCGATCTCGCGGCGACTGGTCGGGGGTTTGCCGCTTTCAGGTTTTTCATCAATGGAAAACCGCAGTCGCGCTGTACTTGCACTGTTGACAACACGTTCGTGCAGATCGGGTGGTGTTGCCGCCAATAACCGCACAACGGCTGCTGTGCGGCTAAGAATCTGGCCGCGTGTTGTTGCTTCAATAGCTTCGCGCCGTTCATCGCTGAAAATTCCGAAAACAATCACATGCCCACTGACAACGGCCAGCAATAATAACCCGATTAATTGACCGGCCAGACTCTTCGGAACAAGGCGGCGAAGGGCGTTCATTTTTCTGTCACCTCGGCAGTGAACATGTAACCGCCGCCCCAGACGGTCTGGATAACTTTCGGGTTTTTTGGGTCGGTTTCGATCTTTTTACGCAGGCGGCTGACCTGATTGTCGATGGTCCGGTCAAACACATCCGCACTTCTGGATTGGGTCAGGTCGAGCAGTTGATCGCGGTTGAGGACCCGGCCGGGGTGCTTGAGGAAGGCGCGAAGCAAGTTGAATTCCGCCGTGCTCAGCGGAGACGAAACGCCGTCTTCGCCAATCAGTTCGCGGCGTTTGATATCAAGAACCCAGGGTGAGAACTCTATCCGTTCACCGCTGAGCGCTTCCGTTTCCGGTGGCAGGCTATGGGTTCGGCGCAGCACCGCCTTGATGCGGGCCAGCAGTTCACGCGGATTGAAGGGTTTCGAGACATAATCATCAGCCCCCATTTCAAGCCCGACGATGCGATCCGTTTCTTCGGTCATGGCGGTCAGCAGGATGATCGGTAGCGCCGTAGTTTCCCTGAGGTGCCGGCACAGCGACAACCCGTCCTCGCCCGGCATCATGACATCGAGAACGACAAGATCGATGGCGCTGTCCTTGAGGATCCGCCGCGCCGACCCCGCACCATCGGCGGCCGTCGCCCGCAACCCGTGGGTCTCCAGGTATTTTGCCAGCGGCTCGCGAATGTCGGCGTGGTCATCGACAACAAGAATATGGGGCGTCGCGTTCATCAGCGTTCCTGTCAGCAGCTTGTTCAGTGGCTCGTTGTGATGATTTTGTGCCGTGTCTGCCCGGCGGGCCACTAAAAAATTGTATCAAATTGTATCAACGCCGCAGGTTGCGACAATTTGCGACGAAAGACCTGTCTTGTTGGCAAACTTTTGCGACACCTCAGTGCTTAAATGGCCCCTGTTACAAACGTAATTCAAAACCAGAATTGATGAGGTTCAAAATGAAACGCTATACAAAAATTATTCTTGCTGCAGGTGTTGCCATTGTTGGTATCGGTGCGCTTGGCAGCGTTGTTGTCGCCGATAGCAAGGACTGGCGTCAAGGCTCCGGCATGTATCATTCCAATATGATGGGCGGGGGTTACGGCCACGGCATGATGGGCGGCAGGTACGCTCAGGGCATGATGGGCGGCGGGTACGCTCAGGGCATGATGGGCGGAACGGGAAACCGTTTCCAGATGATGGAGAAGAAGTTCGAGATGCATGATCTCAACGGTGACGGCATAGTCGATCAAAAGGAAGTGGATCAATTCCGTATGGAACGTCACAAGACCTATGACGGCAACAAAAACGGTAAACTGGAACTTTCAGAATTTGAAAAGCTCTGGCTTGAATCCAGGCGTGATCGTATGGTCGACCGTTTTCAGACATTTGACGAAGACGGGGACGGCAGCGTCACCGTGGAAGAATTCGGTTCACCCATGGCCCGTATCATCGAGCGTCACGACCGCGATGGCGATGGCAAAATCGCCATGAAGGACCTTGGCAGGTACGGACATGGCTGGGGACACGGTCGCTTTTATAATGACGACGATGATGATGACGACCGCAAGGGCAAAAAGGACTGATCGCAGATCTCTCCGCTAATCCGGGCATTGCACAGGCGATGCCCGGTTTTGCGGTTGCCGGGCCATACTGTGGTTATTCAGGCCCCCGCCTGTTTGACGATTTTTGCAAAAATCTGATCCAGTTCAAGTGCCATCGCATCCAGATCGGGGACGGCATAGGGGGCGAAAACATGACTGGGTAATCTATATGAAAGTTTCGCCGTTCCATCGGTTTGTTCGGTAATATAAAGGCGCAGAGGCGCTTCGACCCCTGCCGCTTCACTGGCTTTCAGCATCCGCACCGCAAATTTTGGCGCAAACACCATCACCACCCGGTTGCCGGGAATGGTGACGCCAATCGCCTTGGCCCCGCAGGTGGCGCAAGCTTCGGCAACGATACCAAGTTTATGGGCACGGATCGCGTTCTTGAGGTTCTTGAGAAAAGCGGCAAAGGGTTTGCCGGTCTCAATGATCTCGGTGCCGGAATAGGGGGTCGCATTTTCTGCTGCCGCACCTGTTGCGAAGAACACGATAGACAGGGCGATGAGAAGGTTGCGCATGGAAATCCCCTTTCCGTTTACCAGAACAAAAACCGGAAAGAATGATAGGCGGGATCGGGCAATCGCGAAAATAACGAAGCCGTGACCGTCTTGTGACAGGCGGTTAAAGACCCAGAATCGCCCGCGCGTCATCGACCGTTGCCACCTGCCCGCCCAGGTTGCCGATAATATCCACGGCCCGTTCGACAAGGGCCGCGTTCGATGGCGCCAGTTCGCCGGCACCGAGATAGATATTGTCTTCCATGCCGACCCGCACGTTGCCGCCCAGCAGGACCGCCTGCGCAACCATCGGGAACTGGAACCGCGAGATGCCAAACGCCGACCACAGCGCGCCGTCCGGCAGACAATCGCGCATGTGCATCATGGCTTCCGGCGTTGCCCTGGCACCATAGGAAATACCAAGGCAGAGCTGGAAGTAGTGCGGGCTGTCGATATGCCCTTCGGCGATTAACTGTTTGGCAAGTTCGATCTGGCCGGTATCAAAAACCTCGATCTCCGGTTTTGCCCCAGCGTTGCGCGCCCGGTCTGACATTTCGCGCAGCATTTGCGGCGGGTTCAGGAAAACCGAGTCGCTGAAATTCATGGTCGCCACATCCAGCGAACAGATTTCCGGTTTCAGGGTCTCAATATGGAGCAGCCGCTCGGCGGCAGATTTCAGCCATGTACCGTCGCCAATAATTTCGGGAGCCATATCGCCCGGTTTGAAAGTCGCACCCGGCCCGGTGGTCAGGTTGATAATCAGGTCCGAGCCGCTGGCCCGGATGCGCTCAACAACTTCCGCGTAATGTTTTAATTCCATCGACCTCAGCGTGGTTTCCGGATCGCGGACATGGATGTGGACAATCGCCGCCCCGGCCTCCGCTGCCGCCAGCGCCGAATTGGCGATCTGTTCGGGGGAAACCGGGACGGCGGGGTTTTTCCCCGGCGTTGGCGCGGAACCGGTGACGGCACAGGTGATGATCGTTTTGTTCGGCATTTTCAGATAACTCTTGCATCAATTAACCGGGAATCGAAGTCCCGGGGCATCAGACCGGCCTGAAACCATGTCACGAAACTGTAAATGCTGTAAACGGGAAGGCCAAGCATCTGGCGCAAATCGGCGGCATAAGGCACCATGTTCGTGCATTCGAGGACAATGGCCCCGGTTTTCGGGAATTCACTAATCAGTTGTCGACCGGCCTCCATCAAATCGGCGCGGGCCAATTCAACGTCCATTGACGGCTCATCGTCCAGAATGGCGCGACTGAATTCCCGGCCTCCATCCGTTCCTGCAATCGGTGTATCAGCGGGCACACCGGATGCCTTGAGATGTTCTGACGTCAAAGAGGATTTTGAAATCGTAATCACGCCGACCCGACGATCAGGTGGCAAAAGGCTTTGCACCATTGGCACCTGCATGAGCGAGGAAGACGCGACGGGGACGCCGACGGCTTTTGCCAGTTGATCCTGAAAGAGCGCAAGGAACCCGCAATTTGTCGTAATCCCGTCAGCGCCAACAGCGACAAGTTCTCGCGCCGCGTCGATAAAACTCTCAACCAACCCTTCGGCACCGCGGCGCACGACATGATCGGGGGATGCGCCACGGACGACTTTGAAAAGAACCGGACACGGCCAGGTCCCGGCGTTACCGATGTCGCCGGGGATGCGTGGGAAACGGGTTTCCAGCATCAGGATACCAACAGATGCGCCGAAAACGGTCTTGCCACCGGAAACCCTGGAATTCTCTTTCATGTCATCCTCATGCGTTAACCAACCAGATAAATGCGGGAAAAACTTTCCTTGATGGCGGCTGTGATCTGATCAAGCCGCCTGACAATATGAGCATTCATGTGATGCGCCGCCAGCTCCGCATCGCGTGCGACGATGGCCCGAACCACTTCCCGATGTTCGTGCTGGGTTCCCTGGCGCTTCGAATCCATGTCGACCCAGCGAAAATACCTTATGCGGGCATTAATGTTCTCCAGCGTCCTGCTCATCTCCATATTCCGGCTGAGCGCCATGACCTTTTCGTGAAAATACTCATCAAGACTGACCAGCTCTTCGCTACTGCGCCCGCCTTCATCCGGCCCTGTCTCATCCAGAAACCGGGCCAGTTCAGCAACCTCCTGCTCGGTCGCCTGTTCGCAGGCCAGGCGCACGGCAGCAACCTCCAGAATTGCCCGAAATTGATAAAGCTCGAACATTTCGCGGGGTTTCAGGTCACGGCAGAAAAATCCGCGCCCTTGCTTCAACACCAGAAATCCTTCCGCCACCAGTCGATTGAGAGCCTCACGCAAGGGGGTTCTGCTGGCACCCAACTGACGGGCCAGCTCAACTTCGTTGATCCGCTCACCCGGTTTGAATTCGAACTGGATCGCCATCTCCTTGACGGCAAGATAGAGGCTCTCGGCCCTGCTCGGGGGTTTCTTTGCCAGCGTATTCATAAGGGTCGAGCGTTCATAAGGGTAAATTCATTGCATAAATTGTATACAGTAAAGAAATTTAGAACATGCTTTAAAATTAAGCAATCGAAAAAGTTGTTTGTTTGTATGTATAAATTCATTGACAAAGTTTATGCGTGAGAACTAAATTGTATTTAGTTCTGTATACAATTTTATTTAACATGGCAAGGTGGCGTTGATGACCCAGACAAAAGGCAATGCATTGAATGGTGCGGAGGCTATGGTACGCCTGCTTCAGGCGCATGGCGTAAAGCATATTTTCGGTCTGTGCGGGGATACGTCCTTACCGTTCTATGATGCCCTTCACCGGCTCACGCACGGGATGCAGCATATTCTGACCCGCGACGAGCGATGCGCCGCCTACATGGCCGATGCCTATGCCCGTGTCACCGGGCGGGTTGGCGTTTGTGAAGGCCCGAGCGGCGGTGGCGCAACCTATATTTTGCCCGGAGTCGTCGAAGCCAATGAATCCTCTGTCTCATTGCTGTCCATTACATCGGATGTTTCGGTAACCTCTCAGGGCCGGTATCCGTTGACGGAACTCGACCAGACAGCGCTGTTTCGTCCCTTGACCAAGTATAACGGCGTTATTGATCATGCGGAAAGATTGCCCAACATGGTGCGTGCGGCTTTCCGGTCAATGACCACCGGGCGACCGGGTGCCGCGCATCTGGGCCTGCCGATCGATGTTCAGCGGGCACCCGTCGATGAAGCTGATGTATGGGCGCAGGCCGGTCTTGAAACCTTTCCGGCATGGCCGTCCGCGCCCGATCCGAAATCTGTCGAGGCCGCGGCCAATGCCATCGTCGATGCAAAAAACCCGATTATCATCTGTGGCGGCGGGGTTGTTCTGTCCGGTGGGGAAGCCGCCCTTCAGGCGATAGCGGAACGCCTGAATATTGTCGTTGCGACGACGGTCAGCGGTCAGGGCAGTCTGGCGGACAACCACGCCAATCATCTGGGTGTGGTAGGTTCGAACGGCGGTGTTCCAGCGACCCGGGAGGTCATCGATGGGGCAGATATGGTTGTTTATATCGGCTGCAGAGCGGGCTCCGTCACGACGGAACGTTGGCGTTCCCCGGCGCGGCACGTCAAAATCGTCCATATTGACAGTGATCCCATGGCCATCTCGGCCAACTATCAAACGGATGTGGCTGTCGTATCGGATGCCTGTCTGGCTCTCGAGGCCCTGATCCGCGCG
>JAJFIJ010000065.1 GCA_021775105.1 Rhodospirillales bacterium
TTTCAACACCCCATATAAATTCGGGAATACAGGATCGCCGGTGTGAAACCAAATCCAGACGTACCATTGGGCGCCCGCAATGATTGCCACCAGACTAAACAGTGCAGCATTGCGAATTCCCGCTTTTCTGAACAAAATCAGGATGCCGCATGCAACCGCAAAAATAATTCCGTAGAATTTAGCCCCCATATAGAACCCAGCCATCAGCCCTGCCAGCGCTGCGTATCGCCCGCTCCCGCTTGATATAACCGTTGAAACGGCAAAGGCGCCAACGATCACGAACATGGCTATTCTTGTTTCAACCTGTCCGGTTCCCCCTCCGTAAATCACTGCGGGCGTTGTCAAAAAGATAAGCGACAGTGCGATAGCCCATGTAGAAGGTAGAAATTTTTTTGAATAAATAAAAATCAGGCCCGCAGCAACCCAGCCGCTAAATGACACCCAAAGGGTCATCGCCTTTTCCCCTCCGAGCGCCAATGCGGGGATATAGGTCATTTGGATCAACAGGGGCGTCGCCTTTTCCAGCGCCTGCGGGAAAAAGAAAATTTCCTTGGCCGCCAAATATTGTTTGGGCAATGCAAAATGATAGGCGAGAGAATCTGCATCAGCCGGAGGTGAATAAGCTTCCAAAAGATCAAAAAAAACAACCAGCAGACACAAAAAAAGCAGAAAGCATTCCATTCTGCTCGGCCGCCACGCCGTTAATCTCAAGGCCAAATCATGAAGAGGTTGATAAACAAAACCAACACCCATTGCCCCGCAAACCAGTGTAATGGCAAGTGGAATTGGGGCCAGAAGCCCGCTGATGCCCAGAAAAAATACCAGCCACCCCAACACGCCATATCCAACGACAAAACAGATGCCGATCAATTCAGCACAATCTAGAAACTTGGATTCTGTGAATATTTTCACCAGATATCCACCTAGGCCAGTACAGCATAGTACAAGCAGGGCCAAGATCAGTATTTCTTGCACGGAAAATCCCACTAAAAACCGTTACCGCCGATGCAAAGGAAAGAGATTACGAGAAGTCGGGGAGGCCTGTTTCTGAATGACGAAAAAGCCATATTTGTTTCATCAAATACCTTCGACAATTCGAACTGTCGGATTAGAGGTCAAATTCCACAAAACTAGCTAAACAAGTTATAGCGCAAAATACAGTAGATCGCACTGACACCATCTTTCCAGCCGATTTTCTTACCTTCGCTATAGGTTCGACCATGATAGGTAATTCCAACCTCATATATTCTTGGTTTTGGGGCCAATCGGCAAACCTTTGCGCATATTTCCGGCTCAACACCAAACCTGTTTTCCTTTATTTGAAACTGCGACAGTAAGTCTCTTCGAAATACTTTGTAACAATTTTCAATATCGGAAAAATTTACATTGGTAAAAAAATTTGACAGCAGGGTAAGTCCTCTGTTCACAATACTATGCCAGAAATACAATAACCGAACGCTGTCACCGCCACGAAATCTGGAGCCTATTACCATGTCAGCTTCATCGTTAAGAATCGGCTGAAGAAGTTTTGGGTATTCCGCCGGGTCATACTCAAGGTCCGCATCCTGCACCAAAACAATATCACCCGTCGCCTCTCGAAACCCTGTTCGCAGTGCGGCTCCTTTACCTTGATTGGCTGAATGTTGAATCAACCGGACCGAAGGTTGATTTTTTTCAATATTTTTGGCAATCGCAACCGAGTCATCTTTCGATCCATCATCGACAATAATGATTTCTTTTGACAAATCCAAAGTATCGGCTCGCAGTACCGCACCAATCAGAGTCTCCAGTGTCGTCTGTTCATTGTAACACGGAACTACGATCGTCAGTTTTGTTGCAGATATGCTCATTCTGTTCAATTTCTCTCTATACAATGGCCGGAATGCCAGTCGTCCCCTCCCGGCATTCTGAAGAAAGCCCGCTTAGCTTACGCTTATCGACCTTGCACCCGCAGCTTTCTCATCTTGCGCCTAGCAAGCAAATAGCGGATATCCAACCCACCCTCAAGTAGAAGCTTCTGGTAGTTTGATATTGCATCCGGTGCCATGGAATCCGCATAGACAATACCAGACGGGTTATCTGCAGCGTTCGACCCGCGCACACCGCTACGACAAAATCGATAACGCTGCATTATTGTCCCCAGAGCGGTTTCATCAATACTTTCGATATCTCCAAATGCATAAGCGTACCATGCTGTCTTTTGGTTCAGTTTTTCATCCAGGATTTCACCTGCGGAAATTATCTCTTCATCAAGAGCCGCACCTTCCAGCTTGGTCAGGCGCTGGTGAGACATACCATGACACCCAATTTCATGTCCTTGCAGTTTCAGCCGCGCAATCTCATCCCAGGTCATCAATCGAAGTGCGGGGTCCAGGCAATCAGGGCCAATGCGCCCGTCAAATATATTCCGGGCTATGGCGTCGCGTTGTGCACTGCCCGACAAGTCTGTCAGGCCCGGCGCAACAAAAAACAAGGCTTTTACGCCATAGCGCTCAAGAATAGTTGATGCGAGATCAAAGTTTGACCGAAACCCGTCGTCAAAAGAAAAAAGGCAGGGTCGCTTCCAGCCAGCGCCATCAATTCTGGCATCCCGATTTCCGTTGATCCAGTTTGCCGCCTGGCTTGGGGTAAGCACTCCATGTTCCTGGACAACATATGCTACCAGATCTTCAAATGCGGTGAACTTGGTTGCAGGAACATCATGGAACAGCAAGGTTCTGAAACCCGGGCGAGTGGGCGAGATTGCCTGAACCATCCGGTTGGCCCAGCACAAAACCGGAGCGACACGAGATCTCAACACAGGTGAATGGATCAATTCGAAAACCGCTTCAAATATGTCAAACGTTATGTCCCAAAAATGGTCTTTGTCCAGATCTTATCACGACTAGAGGCGCACCCGGCCTCCGGGTTTCTGCCCGTTATTCGACCTGATAGCCGACAGTCAGATTACGCTATTTAGGTAACCTTGCCGCAAGAAAGCGGGCAAGCATTTTATGCCCTTCTGGTCTCCAATGCCCGTCGTTCTTGAAGAAGCTATCCAGCGGTCGCCCACTTTCTTCGAACGCCGGGACGGTATCAATGAATTCCACACCCAATTTACTTAATTGGGAAAGCAATGCCGCATGAATTTTACGTTCCTCTGCGGCTGTTTCGTCGACCCACAGTCCACGGGACGGGCAAACGATAACAACGGACTGATAACCATTAGTGACTTCGGCCAACTTTCGGGCAGATGCTTCAATCACGGTTTGATCAAATTTGCGGCGAGGAAATCCCATCATATTTGGATTTATCAAACCAAGATCTATAAATATTTTTTTCAGTTGTGGCGAGCGATGAACAATCGATGTGATAAGAAAATAGAGTGCGGAATTGGCCATCAGATAGTGCTTCAGGGTGGAAAGGCCCCAACCATCAAATGTCGAGCGCTCCTGAACCTTGGCCACGGCATCATAATTCAATAACCGTGCCTCCATGCTGAAAAACAAAATCAACCGACCAATTTCAGCTCCTTGAGTTTTCGCATAATGAATGATTTCATTTGTCGTATTGAGGTCGCCCGGCACGCTCAAATTAAATATCTTCTTTCCGAGCAAGCCCTCAAGCTGCTCTGTCACCCGGTCCTTTTCCTCTACACCCCAACCAAAACTGAGGGAATCCCCGACGGTAATCCAGTCCGCCTCTGTTGCGGTGGAAACGTCTCGGTCATCCCTAAAGCCCCATTTATTGAACCTGATACTGACGTCAAAGTCGCCGGTGTTCTTGATTTGCCGCTGAACACTGCCAGGGACGCCGAGGTAAGGTCGCTTACTGCCCTCTCCTTGAAACGAAATATGCCCGGACGGGTCGAGGACTGGCATCGTCCACCGAATAGCATACTCGAGGGCCATCAAGGCAACGATTGTCGATATTAAAAGCGCCGTCGCGCCCAAAACAAAATGGCGACCCTTGGTCATAATGCTGTGTGATCCCAATCAATAGAGGTCATAATTTTATGTGCCTTATCAATGTTGGCACATTCAGAGTCAATGTCGGACTTTCCGGGCGTTCGTCTCCCCAAGCACGGCAACACACTGCAATGATTTTCAGAATCATTTCAAGGGCACTTGAGATGCGCGCCTGTTGTCATGCGACTTTATCCGGATTGCGTTACATTCCAGTTTTTTCTGTAATGCACTCGCATAATTCAACTGGGCCAACTATATAAGTCACAAATATCATCGGCAGCGGACAAGTCGACGTTGACTTGATTGCAAAATAGTTCTGTAGAATTATAATTGTGCCGTGCAGCATCGTGATGCGATCAGTGGGGTTAGAATGAGTTTTTTTCTGGAATTAATGCATTTTGTAGTCGAGCGAAAAAAATATGTACTTTTACCATTATTTTTTGCGTTCTCCCTATTGGGGGGAATTTTGCTGCTCGGAGCCAACCCTACGGTCTCGCCTTTCATATACGCACTTTTTTAATAGCTCATTTTGCTAGCGAGAGACTGTGCAAATATTAAAGAATTTGTCCCGGCACGCACTGATCGTGCTCATTACACTAATCCTGACAGGGGTGATGGGCGAAGTGATGTTGCGAATCAAGAACAGTTCGCAGCAAAACTACGTTATCGAGATGTGGCGCTACGCAAGAGAACTCAAACGTATCAGTGACGACAAGAGATTCGGACACGTGCATATCCCCAATAGCCAGGCACGGCTACAGAATACCGATATTGCAATTAACAGTTTGGGGATGCGTGGTCCCGAGGTCAAACCGGGCGACGCGAAAAAAATTCTGATCCTGGGAAGTTCCATTACCTTGGGGTGGGGTGTGCCGGAGGAGAAAACCCTCGCAGCCCAGCTTCAGCAGGAACTGGGCGACCGCTTTCAGGTGCTCAATGGCGGCGTCGGAAACTACAACTTGAGTCGGAGTGTTGCCTATTTTAAGGAACATTGGCGTCAGGAGATCAAACCCGATCTGGTGATCTTGAACTATTTTATCAACGATGCAGAATATTTGGGACCAAGTGCAGATAATTTTATTTTTCGCAACAGTCAACTTGCCGTAACCCTTTATCATGTCGTGCAGGGAATGCTGAAAGGCTCTTTCGATATGACGGCGCTGATTGCGCATTATACGGAAGTCTATCGCCCTGATAGCAAGGGATATCAGGATATGCTGGCGGCTATGAAAGAAATGAAAGAGATGGCAGACCGTGATGGCTTTTTGGTTATCTTTTCCATGATTCCCGACGTTCATCAATTGCGCGACTACCCCTTTGGCTTTATTCACGAGCGCATGAAAGCGCTGTCGGAAGAAAATAACTGGCCGTTTGTAGATCTGTTTATTCCCCTCAAAGAATTTGAAGGGCCAGAATTATGGACAATTCCCGGTGATCCGCATCCCAACGATGTTGCTCACGGAATCATGGCGCGCCATTTAGCGCCATACATCAAATGAGTGAATCGGCCTAGATGCTTTTTCACTCTCCGACCTTCCTTGGATTTTTAATTCTTTTTCTTGTTGGCTTGCGATTTTTCAAGGATGAACGTCGTGTAATATACGTCTGCATTTTCAGTTATATTTTCTATGGGTGGTGGTATCCACCCTATATTGTCTTGTTGCTTGGTCTCACCGTCTACGCCCATTTTTTCACCTGGAGAAAGAATTTATCTCGGGCCAGTTTGTGGTTAGTGATATTGCTTGGGCTCCTGCCTTTGATCTTTTTCAAATATACAGGCTTCATCCTCGAAAACATCACGGCCCTCACCGATATCCGTTTTTCAGTCCGCTACGACTGGAAGCTGCCCATCGGCATTTCCTTTATCACCTTTACAGCCATCGCTTACATCATTGACACACGCAAGAATCACGCCCTCGCTGAGCGGAATTTTTGGCACACGGCACTGTTTATATCGTTTTTCCCCCAGCTCATTGCCGGTCCAATTCTTCGCGCAAGGGAATTGATGCCGCAAATCACCCAGATCAGATTCAACCCGTCAACGCTTAAGGTGGCCCTGTTCCTGTTCGCCATCGGCGCCATGAAAAAAGTTGGCGTTGCGGATCAACTGGCTCCTGTGGTGGATCAAATTTACACCAGCGATACACCGATTAACCAAACCGAGGCGCTGTTGGCCTTCTACGCTTTCGCGGTGCAGATTTATTGCGACTTCAGCGGCTATACTGACATGGCGCTGGCCCTCGGTCTTCTGCTCCACGTTGAATTTCCAATGAATTTCAACAGCCCTTACGCCGCTGTTTCCATCCGGGATTTTTGGCGGCGCTGGCATATGACGCTATCGCGCTGGTTACGTGATTATTTATATTTCCCCCTGGGTGGCAGCCGACTTGGCATTTCACGAACCTTGCTGGCCCTGTTGGCGACGATGCTGCTGGGTGGATTGTGGCACGGCGCAGCATGGACCTTTATCATTTGGGGTGGGCTTCACGGTCTGTATGTAGCCATTGAACATTTTGCCGAGAAAAGCAATTTGCCGTTTTCCCGCATACCCAAATCTATCCGCATCCTGATCGTGGTTCACCTTGTTGGGTTTGCGTGGATATTCTTTCGTGCCCCTGATTTTTCACGCGCACTGGAGGTTATTCACGGCTTCTTTGTACCCGGCAATACTGCTATGCTGGAAAACAATCCTCTTGTCCCCCTCCTCATCGTTGCAGTGTTTCTCCTGCATCCGCTGGATAATCTGCCAAAGATCAGGGCGTTCGCCGACCGACTTCCCATATCTATAATCGCGCCTCTATCGATTATGCTGGTATTGGTCTGCGCTGCGCTGTCAGTCGCGAACCCGAGCGCATTCATTTATTTTGATTTTTAGCCATACAGGGACAAAGGTGAAAAATTGTATGGCTTCGGGTCACGCTCTCGCCAACGATGGGTATGACTTCAAAACCATATAATTGTTATTGACCCCCGCGCGCTTTCATAATTCGTCGGCGAACAAGTCGATTTATCAGACCACGCGCCCCGCTTTCCAATTCATTTATATACTGATAGGGCTGAGCGCCAGTCCGTTGCTTGAAGCGAAAAATTCCTTCTGGTGTCAGCACCGGATCCATGCCGCCAAGATCAAAACAGGTAACCCCTCGTTCTTGAAAAGAACAAACTGCCCGCCATAACAGCAGTTGACCGACATTGCTCACCCGTCCTTCATCAGTGTTGTGTCCTGCCAGGTACTCAGCTGTTTTTCCGTATTTTGCTATAATAATTCCGCCTACCGGGCGCTCTTCAATGCAGGCAATAAACGTCTCCAGCCTGTCCTCTCCTGATAATCTGTTATTCAGGGCATTCAGGAATATTTCTGGCAGCCCGCCGTGCGGGCCCAACTTGGCAAGATGCTCCTTGTGTCCCTTAAGGAAGAACTGGAAAAGCTGGGGGCCCACTCCTTCAGAGACTTGAATATCTGCGCGTTCGGCCCGAGATAAGGCATTGCGCCATTTTCCATGAAGCGTGCGGCGTAACTGATCTTCGGGTATCGACAAATCCAATCGTGCTGAAGCCCACCCGGTAGCATCCGTTATGCCAAAGTCAGGGATTTCAGCGGCCTTTAGTTCTAAGATGTCCCGGCTCACCGGAGGGGCGATGCGTAAATAATACCCTTGCTGATCGACAAAATATTTTTGCACCGCAGCCAGCATTTCGCAGAGCGTTGCCCTATCCTCTGCTTGCGGGCCAAGACGCAAAGGCCCTCGGTTCAGCCATGCCAACCCACCCATACCCAAAGGCACAGAACGGATCAGGGTTTGTGCAAGGCCGACTTTCTGGCCATCCCGTTGAATAATGCCACGTATTATTTTCCACGGCCCGGTAGCTGCCTTTGCTTCGGCATAGGGCCATGATTGTAATAAGTTATAGTCAGTGCTGGAGGTGGCAATTGCCGTCCATTCCTGTTCCGAAAGCTCGGTTGGAATGAAAACACACCTAGCCCTGTTCATAACAAAAAGCCCGCCATACGGTCGAAATAAATCATGTTGGTTTGGATCTGGATTTGTCACCCCAAGGGAAGAGCACACGCAAACCAATTGTAAAATACAGCCACAAGCACAGGGCCAGTGGCAGCAAACTGCCCGTCATTAACGTGAAATTTGATTCCTGAAAAAACAATGGGAAAATGACAGCAAACCCAATCGCCTGCTCAAGCCGCCCAGCCTGGCGGGAATTTAACAGACGCTCGAAAAACCCTAGAAACAGACCCGCCAAAAGCATTCCCAGTAAAACGCCTGTTCGTCCAAAGTTTGCATACATTTCAGTAATCCAGGGAATATTTATTGATGTGGTATAAGTATCGCTACCAATAATAAGAAAACGCCGACCAAATTCGTTCCCCCATCGCTCTTGTGGTTTTTCACGCCATATAAATCTTGGAATCCAGCCAATAAACAACGTTTTGTAAGTCGCACCATCCCAATAATCGACGAATTCCGGAGTGATATTAACGACATGACTAAACGGCAAAATCAACGAGCCTCTCCGCACAAGACCTGTGAACGGACGGTTGCCGCCCTGAGAATTGAGTCCCTGCTCAAGAGAATTCTGGCTTACAATTTTTGCCAGGCCGACGACCTTTGCATAAACCGGCGTGTCCAGCCCTGCCGTCCAATATAACGCCCTGTAAGTGACAATATGTGGATATACAAAAATAAGAAGAAGTGGAATTACGAACGCCAGTTTCCACGGCAAGGTCGCTGTCGTTAAAAAACGGAGGGTCAGCCAAAATGTGATCAGCAGTATAATTGGTGTCAGAAATCCCGTTGCAAAAAACAGACCTATCCATAAAGGTAAAACCAAAAGAAAATATATTGCCCTGTTCAATCTGGAGAGTTCGCCGCGCTTGTCCATCAAATAGAATATAGCAAAAGCAACGAATCCGGCAGGCTGAAGAAACTGACCGACGGAAGGTAACGCCCGAACCTCTGGGAGAGCCCAGTATGCCAGATTGCTGATGGCCAGCGCCCAGGTTAACACAAGAATCGCACGATGATCACGGCGCTCGGGCAAAGTGAAAGAAAGCAATGATCTGAAAATTATGTTCCGAGCTGCGATCCAGGACAGGAACATCAAGGCCATCCCAACCGATACCAAAACTTGTGCTTCCAGACTGACAGACTCCAGAAAGGCTCTGCCATAAAACTGGATTCTCTGGTCATGGGGGCCGATCAGGTAGTCGGTGAAAAAAGCTGGCATACCGAAGAATAATGCATAGAACAATCCGGTCAGCGGCATTAGGGGAAATGGCCATCGCGCTGCGTCCGGCTGATGCAGGTATACGATGCCTGGCAATAACCCAACCCAAATAATCGCTATCGCCAGTAATGCATTGGACAATTCCAATGTGTCTGGACGCAACGTCACCGAAAGGGCGCTTGCAAAAACACCCCCAAAACCAATCCAAATCAAGGAAGAACGAACGTTCTTCAATTCAAATTGGTTAAAATTTGATCGCCCATCCGTCATACCTTCACGTAAACCCTAACGCATTAAATATCGCATCGAGCATGCCAATGAACTGCGACAGGTATATCGCCATTGCACTGGCAATCCAGATGTATAGCAGCGTCGATAAGCTGGGCCGAACCATTCAGAGTATTTCCTTCCGGAATAAGAACAACAGGGCTGCCGAATTTCCGATATTCAGACGCTATATGCTATATATAATCTGGTCGCTTCCAGGGTTTGGAAAATGCCGCCTTCAGAGAGATGGTGATAATATCAAACGGGACGCGAATAAGTGTTACTATCAATCGACCGTATGATCGGGACGCATAATGGCTTTGCAAGGCGGCATGGTGAATAGCCAAAATCCGAAACCATAAGACGCCTATACCACCCGCGTCGTGTCGGACCGCAGTCCCCGCCCAGCGAAGCGCAATCAGTCTGTGATAGTGAAAGCGTCTTGAGATATGGGAATCGATACTGCCCTCTCTAATATAGTACCGACTGAGAGGCGTTTCAAAAGCTGCCAGTTTATTTTCTTCGTCTGACAGAATGGAAAGCCACAAATCAACATCCTGACCGTTGGCAAGGAAGGGATCAAACCCGCCACTGGCAATAACTTTCTCTCTTTTAACCAGGACCGTCGACGTACTGATACAACCTTTGCAGTACAGGGCCAAAAAGGGTGACGTTCTCTCCCTTAGTCGAGATACGCTGTCGTTAAGAGTTTCCTCTCCGTCCCGAACCAGCCACTCATTGTGTGCGGTCATTATGCAACCGCTCTTGTTCATCTGGCTCAAGCTCATCTCAAGGTGCTGGGGAAGCCAATCGTCATCGGCATCCAGAAATGCCAGCACGGATGCCCTCGATTCCATGATTGCCCGGTTTCTCGCCGCTCCTGGACCCGCATGTTCCTGACCCACGACAATCAGCCTGATGCCTTGAAGGTTCGGTTCCATTGACTGTGCAATACTCACGGTCTTGTCCGCCGAACCATCATCAACAACGACAACTTCCCTAGGCAAAACAGTTTGAGCGGCAATACTTTCAAGGGCACGTGCAATCGTATCTTCTGCCTCGAAAGCTGGCATGATTACGGCTACGTCAGATGTCGTGTGGTTTTCAGATAGCATCAACAAACCTTGGCTGGGATGAGTCCTGGCATGACGAGGGATCTAAATACTGCTGGCGAGCTCGGTTACAGAAATTTGAGGTGCGGATTTAAAGCATTTCTGGTCAACAAAGATTGTCGCAATAAGCTCCAGCATCAAAACGGTATACAAACGAAAGCTCTGTTGCTCCGGCGCTTCTGTCAAATTTTTGATACCGGCGGCGGTCCACCATCCCCGTGACAGGGCTTTGGGTCGGGTCAAAATAAGCCTGACGGCACCCAGAAACCCACCTGTCATCCAGGCAGGAACGGGAGACAGAAAACCCTGTTTTGGGGCATCAAGAATCTCACCCGGCAATAAATGTGATGCCATCATCCGCTCCAACCCCTTGCTCATCCCTCCGACATTCCGGACTGAACTTGGAACAGAAAGCGCAGCGCTGACAAACTGGTGATCAAGAAAGGGAACCCGGCCCTCTACCCCAAAGGCCATAGAGGTACTATCAAGAAGGGCCAGCAAATCATCCGGCAAATAGGTGTTTATATCGACATACAGGGATCCTGATTGCCTGTCGCCACCAAAATCATTGAAATACTTTTGCTGTTGAACGGGAACATCCACTGTCCGGTTGCCGATCAGGTGACGCATGGCTAAAGGAAACTGAGTGGAATGGTCATGAAGATAACCACCTCCATCATCGAAGAATTTTTCTGCCCGCTTCAATTTCCATGCTGTCATCGGAGACAACTTTTCAATAGCTGGCTCTATGACATGTCTGCGAACTGAACGGGGGATATGCAGATATCTTTTTTCGACGGGAAGTTGAAAATAACGGCCATACCCGGCAAATAGCTCGTCGCCGCCGGTGCCGTTCAAGGCGACCTTAACCTGTTTACCCATTTCCCGCTCGACCAGATAGTTTGGAATCAACGCAGCATCATTCAGAGGTTCACCCAATTGCCAAACAACGTTAGGCAAAAGACTGTCGACCACACTTACATCAATCGTCACTTCATCGTGGCTGGTCCCATACATTTCCGCAACTGTCCGGGCCAAAGGTGCCTCATTATAATCTGCCCCTTCAAAAGCAACTGTGAGCGTTTTGAGAGAATGCCCCAGACGTCCGGAAGCCAAGGCAACCAGTAATCCGGAATCTATGCCCCCTGAAAGCAATGCCCCCACAGGAACATCTGAGCGCAGTTGGAGATTTACACTGTCCGTTAATTTATCCGTCAGGAATTCTGCTGTCTCCTGTGGAGAGGACGGAACCGGCGTATTGGCATTTGGCAACCAGTAGCGCTCCATCTGTACGGCAGCATCTTCGCCATATCGCAGTATATGAGCGGGTTGAAGTTTATTAACACCTTTAAAAACTGTGTGAGGTGCCGGAACATAACCATGAGCCAGATAGGAAGGCACCTGCTCATCATCAAT
This sequence comes from Rhodospirillales bacterium, assembly GCA_021775105.1. GTDB lineage: Bacteria > Pseudomonadota > Alphaproteobacteria > Rhodospirillales > Casp-alpha2 > JAJFIJ01. Next base: position 11,984 of record JAJFIJ010000065.1, read on the forward strand.
TTCGGGAGTTACGATTCCAGCCGCAAACAGGGCCTTGATTTCAGAGGCAAAGCCGATACTGCCGTCAGGTGTGCGTGCCCAATACAGGGGTTTGATTCCGGTATGGTCGCGAACCAGCATCAGATTATGTTTGCGCACATCATAAATACCCAACGCGAACATACCGGTTAGCTGATTGATAAACCCGTCACCCTCGGTAGAGAGAGCCGCCAGCACCGTCTCCATATCACCCGATGTCCGATAAGGATATGAGGCGTATTTTTGCCGAAGCTCAATATAATTATATATCTCGCCATTACCGACCATAACCCGCCCGCCATCAAATTGTGCGAGGGGTTGATGAGCGGTTTCAATATCAATAATCGACAGACGCAGAAACCCGACCTGAAAACGTCGATCCGGGGATTCATAAAATCCTTCTCCGTCCGGCCCGCGATGCCTGATCGCATCCATTCCGGCCCTGATGTCAATCTGTGAGCCATCAATTGCCCGATGAGGGGAGTATATTCCAACAAACCCGCACATGCTAAATGAACTCGATCAGGATTTCATCCTGCCAGGGTAATTTGACGTCGGTGTCGAAACGAATTCGCCACCCTGCTTGTCCATGCCCGTAGGCGGTCCAGAGTGTCGTCGGTTCGATCAGGGGGCTTCCTTCAGAACCAGCGGATATCCGAAACGACAATTCTTCATGACGCAAGATGATATGGTCAGTCCTTAACTCAGGCTCCAATGGTGTCTGCAAATAACGAGACACAAAACCGCTTCCCTCGCCCTCAATCTGATCGGAAATTCTCAAACTGTCGCCTTCAAAACGCCACCTTCGCCTGACGACACCAACTCCGGCAAGACGCGTATACCCGCTGTGAGAAATTTGAACGCCATCGGTAGTGCTGGAAAAATCGGGGGGCGGACCGCAAAACCGTCTGCGGAACCCGTCATCATAATAGGGTTTGTTGGGAGGATAGGGTGCCTGTTCATTAATGGTCAGACCTGAATGGGCCGAGGCGACCGCGTATTTTTGCGCCGACAAACTTTCTCCATATTGGTCGCGACCTGGATCAACGATAACCGGAATATTGTCAAATGCGAGATCAAACCCACCCAAGTCCTGGTGACCATGACCCGGCATTGCAGACCAGCCATCCCGTGGACAATGCCAAAGTCCTGACCAGCGGGAAAAATCTGCCCGGCACCAGCCGTCTTTCTGCAACATTTTTCTATCCGCAGTACCCGCTTCCGCTCGCAAATTCTTCACCGCCGACCGCTCGTCCTCATCTAGGCCAGCAAGCCAGCCAGAAGATTGCTGGCAACATAGTCCCAGTAGATATTCCGGTTTACAATCAGGTGAAATATCACCGATCAGGGGAAACCGGCCTGCCAGCAAAAGATGTGGCAAAACTGCGAAGCATTTTTTGGCAATTTCGCGAAGCTCTTTTTCCTCCTTACGGCTCTCGCGTCGAGCGGCAAGCCAAACGTCCAGGTATCTTTGTGTATAAAGCAGATGGTAGTGACTTGATTCTTCTCTAAGAATTCCCGACGGCAAAAATATGCGTTCCGCTTCGTTCAACAATATGGAAAGCCCGGTCGAAATCAGGGCGTGATCCCCTAATGCTAACCCGATCCGATATATTCCACGTCCATTATTTGCCAGATGGTTTGAGCTGTTATGATCCCCAAAATACTCCAGGCCATCCGTGATTTTCTCTGCGTGACGACGTAGAGAGGCTTCGAGATTATCAAACGCTGCCTGCGCCTGATGCTTTTGAATGAAATCCAGAATATTCACAGCACGCTCGGCTGTCGTATAAGGATGCCAGTGCCATCCCGTCGCCAGAGAGAAGAATCTGTCGTGCCAAATCCTCCACAAATACGCCACCCAGATTATGGGTTCTTCACAGCAAAACCCCTGAAGCCACGCAAAACGATAGGCCGATAAGGTCGTTTCCAGATCTTCATATTCACAAGAGAAGAATGATTCGGCATCATCAACCTCAAGCACCACTTGAGTGGCTGCCAGTTCCAGAACGGCTGGAGCCGTTGGACTTTCCAACCATGCCGGGAATCTTAGCGAGGTATTAGAGAGCCTCGACACATCCCCTATTCTTCCGTTACTTAAATAAGGTGGGCGATGGAAAATAAACTGCGGTGCCGACGGCACTCGGCCCAGCGCTTTTTCAAATAACCAGTGACGCAAAGCAGGGTCTCTGTATATCTGAAATCCTCGACGAATCAGGGCTTTAAGCAAGACCGCCGCACTTACCAGCGTTTCCAGGGCGCTTCGCCGCTGTCCCAAAGTTCCGAAACAAATTTATGGTCGCGCGCCGTATCCATACACTGCCAGAAGCCATCATGATGATAGGCCATCATTTGGTCTTCAGCAGCCAGATTACGCATCGGCTCCTGCTCCAAACTCAAATCTTCGCGGTCATCCAGATAATCGAAAATTTCTCGGCGACAGACAAAAAATCCACCAGATATCAACCCTCCTGCGGCTTGGGGCTTCTCACTGAATTCCAGAACCTTGCCATCGGCACCCAGTTCCATCTCGCCAAAGCGGCCAGGCGGCCTGACGCCGGTGATCGTCAGGATTTTGCCATGAGATTTATGAAACTCGACAAGTGCATGAACGTCAACATCGGAAACGCCGTCACCATAAGTGAGCAGGAAATTTTCGTCATCACCAATGTATTTTTTAATCCGCTTCACGCGCGCGCCGGTCATTGCATGCTCGCCTGTATCAGCCAGCGTCACACGCCAATTGGTTTCCTTATGATTACCATGAATTTCAATATTTTTATCTGACCCAAGCGAAATTGTGAAATCATCGGAAAGCGCCTCGTAATTCAGAAAAAATTCCTTAACAACACTTCCCCGATAACCAAGGCAGAGGACAAATTCTTCAAATCCGGCGACACCATATCCTTTCATGACATGCCAGAGAATTGGTTTGCCGCCGATGGGAATCATCGGCTTTGGAATATCGTCGGCAATCTCGCGAATACGCGTGCCCTGCCCACCGCACAGAATAACAACCATCATAA
>JAJFIJ010000066.1 GCA_021775105.1 Rhodospirillales bacterium
CCTCACCAATGCCCAAACCGCTCCCTCCATATATTTCAGGAATCAAGACGGCGAGGAAACCCGCCTTGGTCAGGGCCTCAACAAATTCTGTCGGGTAGTCACGCTTGCGGTCTTTGTCACGCCAGTATTCACCGGGGAATCCGGCGCAAAGGGCGCGCACAGACTGACGGATTTCGGGATGGGATTCCATCAGATCATAACTCCTGGCACTTGATCACTCCTGAATATTGCGCTTGCACATGTCGGAAAGCGGTCGGTTAAAAAAACAGCATCCAACCAGGGAGGCGATGCTATTGCAACTGCAGCTACGAATAATGTGTTCTGAACCCAATTAATTCATTACCTTACGAGCGGTGAAATTTATCACTGCCGATTTCCCCCCATGAGCGGTCCCCTCCTGCATATCAAGCTCTTGTTCTTCAATATTTATATCTGTTAAATCGGCAAAGCTCTCTTCCAACGTGGCGCGAGTATAGAAGTTTTCTAATTTCTTGGGTCCTCCTGTATCAAGCATTAACTGCTTAGGTGTGTAACCCTGGATGATCATCAGGCCACCCGCTTTCAATGTCTTTTTCATCCCGGCCCATTTCAAATTCCGCTGAGCGGGTGAACTGAACTGAGTGAAAATTTCAACCACAACATCAAATGCCTCTGGGGGATAATTCCATTCATGAACATCTCCTTGAATGATCTCTATTTCCACACCACATCGCTGTGCGAGGTCAGCCGATTTTTTCTGGGCTGAAGGCGCAAAATCCAAAGAAACGACATCCAACCCTTGCTGGGCTAACCATACCCCATTGCGTCCCTCCCCATCAGCGACAGCCAATGCCCTACCACTCTTCGGCAGCAGATTCTTACACGAGGCCAAAAAATAGTTGGGCTCCTCGCCGAAAATATAATCTGCAGTCGAAAAGCGACCTTCCCAGCGTTCATACTCACTCATGTTCTCTCCAAGAATTTCATGATTTCAATTGAGATGTTTTCTCAATTTCTACTTTCTAACACTCACTATAAAAAACAGAAAATTCATTGTCCCTTCGAAAACGTGAGGTGATCCCACTTTAATGGATAGTTTGGCAGCCGGACTCGCACGGTAATTGCGACACTGAGGTTTTCACAATTACTCTCTGCTTGGGCTTAAAACGAGAGTTGGGGCCGAGGCTTATTGATCCGTCTACCGCTCCCGGCCCCTGCCCTTATCCCGCTGCGAAGCTTGGCTGGTATTTTCGAATTGCTTGCGGGCTTTTTCGAGCTTTTCTTGTAGCGCCTGGTCCGGAGTCTGGCTCGGCCCCCTGCCCTGTTGCTCCGCGACCTTGCTTTGTTCACCGGCCTGTTGGTGGGGCCTCTGCCACTCTTGCTGATCTTTGATTTTCTGCAGCGGTCCCTTATCACGCAGCTCGGCGACGATAGCTTTATCGTGACCAGGTTGTTTTTCGTATTCCTTGATTAATTTGGCTTGAACGCCGCCAGCGGCTTTCAAATCGTGTTCCCTGGCCCGTTGGGCCTTTAGACCATCCAACTCCACGCTCTGTTTCCGGACAGCAGTCAAAACAGCGCCTTTTTTCTGCTCTGTTAACTCCGGCTCTCGCGTCACCCATGAGCGGAGATCCGCAAGCCCCGTTTTAAGATCAGCGGGCTTTAGCTGAATACCCTTGGGGTCTTTCACTTCGCCAAAGACTTCTGGCCGATTTTTCAAGGACCAGGCCGCCAACCGTGAATCTTCGCGCGATAAATCTGCGAGCGACACGGCGGCGGATTCCGGCGATTTGAACGTTTTCAACATATCTCGAACAAGCGGGCTTTCCTTGTTCTGCTCCATTCTCTGTTTCATGTTGCCATGCTGAACCGTTTGGTGAGCAGTGACTGTGTGAGTCGCCCCCGTTGCACGATTGACATACTCCAGGGCATGGCTCTGATGCCACCTGGGAGCCCGTTTTTCGAGGTCTGAGAGCCATTTGACGTTATAGGCGGGCTTTGCCCCCACAAAGGCCCTCTTGTCCCCTGCCCCCTTAACAAACTTCACCATCTTTTGATTTCTATGCAAAGGCTCCCTGCCCTTCGCTATTTGATCGCGCATACGTGGCCGGTCAATTCGACGTGTGGCACTCACACCAAAGCCACGGCGGTTTAATTCCTTTGCGAACCGAGATCGGATACCATCGATATCCTGCCGATTAATGCGGAGCTGGCGCGGCCTGTTTTCAGGTCCTGTCGATTCCGATTTGCTTTTAATAATTGCATGAACATGGACCCGGCCATTGTGGCTATGTGTCGTATAGACGTACCTATGGGCTTGCTGGCCGAATGTCTTTGATAGCGTATTTCCGACTGCAGCGGTTACTTCTCGCTGACGATTGGATCCAATATGTTTCGGCAAGGAAAAAATCACATGCGTACCCTGCCTACTCTTATAGCGTTCTTTGTTTGGCAAATCGCCGCGCTCTTTGCGGTCAAGTTTCTTGGCCTTATTGGAAAGATTATCTTTGTCGTCAATAAGCCCCCAACTTTTCAGCTCGTTTTTAATTTGGTCGCCTTCAAGACGCGCTCCCACCTCGTTCCAGACGGGCAATTTTCCTATGTCTGGATGTTCAAGCGGTCGCAACGGGTCAATGTCTGTTGCCTCCCGATCTGATTCCTCACGGTCGTTTGAGATATAATTGATCGCCGCGCCAACCCCCATTGACGACTTGATATGACCGATAACCTTAAAAACGACTTCAGGTTTTGTCTCCGCACCGCCGCTGGCGCGAGCCCGCATTTCGACACCTAATCGGCGATAATCATTTCGAACGCCCCCTTTGGCGCTGCCCCTGAAATCGTCCTCGTCAAACACGATTAGTCAGCTCCGTTCGAAGCTGAAAACTCGTCCATGAAAACCCTGAATTGTTCCAACGTCTTTGTGATCTGTTCGGACGCTTCCGTCACGGCAAGGCCGTCTGGCATTCGCGCCGTGTCGCCGTCTGACCATAGGTACAAATTGTGTAAAAGCTGATTGAGATTGACGCCCGCTTTTCGGATCTGATTGTGCATATCCGCCATTGCACGAAAATCCTTCTGACGGAAAATCGGCACCCCTCGCGCCCGCTCCTGGGCCGCCAGTTGAAGCCAGGGAGAATATTTCATCTGATCGTTCCGCGCGGCCTCTTGCAGAGCCGCGCGTTGTTCTTCTGTCGTGTAGAATGTTGATCGCACTTTCCCGCCGTGCACGGGGTACTTTGGCGAACTTTTTGGCGCTTCGTCTTCGATCCCCTCTCTCCCCTTCCCTTTCCGGACCCGACGCGCAGCGTTGGGCAAATCCAGTGGCCGATTTCCCGACTTGACGGGAAACGGACCACTGGCAGGGCATTTTTAACGTTAAAAATGCGTATCCTGCCTCGCTATTATTATATATAGGACTGTTGATCTTTAATCTAGTTCTTTTATATGATGATGTTCGTAAACCTTTGAAACTACGGAATGATTCGTAATTATTGGGCGTTTTCAAGCGTTGAGAAATACCCTGCACTATTTCTTTTATGAGTGTTCAGTTTTGGGGGAAATGTGACAGTGGCGGAAACGGGTGTGACAAACTGGTATAGGGATGTGACAGCGGAATTATGTCGTGTGACAGTTCGAAAACGCCTTGTGACAACACAGACATTAGTTGAACGGGCGTGTGTCTTTAATTTGATAGCGATATCAAAAATATGTTAAAATCCGCTGAATCCCGCGGAATATACCTAACGAGGTAAATGTGACCAATCAGCCAATCGAATTTGTGAGAATACCAGCACATCTAACACCCTTCAGGCCGGTCATCG
>JAJFIJ010000067.1 GCA_021775105.1 Rhodospirillales bacterium
CGCCGGCAAGATGATGAAAGAAGACATGGAAGCGCTTGGCGCTGTCCGTCTGAAAGACGTCGACGAAGCCCAGTCCGGTATTGTGCAGACCGCAAAAGCCCTCGCCGATGCCGGAGAAATCGTCATTGCCACAGGCGGAGAAGAAGATGAACTGGTGTTCTAGGCTAGATAAAGCATTATAATTCAATAAATTGACAACCTTGATGGACCCTATGCCCGCCACAGAAAAATTCATGTTTGAACGTTCCTTCGATCTGCCTGACATGCCGGTTGAGGAAGAAGTGTTAGAGGAAGAGGATCCGGAAGAGCCCGAGATCGTCATCCCGACCTTTAGCGAAGAACAGGTCAACGCCGCCCGTGATGAGGGATTTGCCAACGGCAGGGAAGAAGGTATCCGTGAAGCTTCGGAAGCGACAGAACGCCTTATCAGCGACACAACACTCGCGATCAATGCCCAATTGACGCAACTGTTTGATCAACAACGCCATGCCAACGCCGAAATTTTTCAGGATGCTGTCAACGCAAGCGTTGCTATCGTCAGAAAATGTTTTCCGAATCTGGCGGTAGAACACAGCATTACCGAAATTGAACACATGATGGGTAAAATCCTGCCCCAGATTCTTGAAGAACCACGCGTTGTCGTCAATGTTCACAACGACGTCAAACCATCCCTTAGTGAGCGCATGAAGGACATCATACAAAATGCCCACTTCGATGGTCGTGTTATGATCAGGGAGGATGCTTCCATATCTCATGGCGATTGCCAGATCGAGTGGAGTAACGGTGGCGCTGAACGAAACATGGATGAACTTTGGCGTCAAATTGACGAAATTGTAGAATCCAACCTGGCCGCCACTCAGGAAGGCCTGGAGTTTGATTCAACGCCTGCCCCCTCACCGTCCGCTTCTCCGCAAGATTCAGACTCGATACATGAAGAAGAGGTTGGCGGTGACGAATCGCATATCGAAAATCAACCCGATCCGGCTTCCCCCTCCCCTGTGCCAGCTCAGGAATCCGACCCCGAAGACCCGCTGCCTGCGCCATCAGACAGTCAGCCGGAGATGCCGGAAGGACCGCCGCCAACGCCCTATGCTCCTGAAGAAACTCCGACTGAAAATACTGAGAATTCTGCGGTTTCCGAGCCTATTGATGCGCCCCAGGGAACGCCACCATCCTCCTCTGACCCGGAACAGATCATGCAATCTTCAAGTGGCCCGAATCCCGCTGACCCAACTGTTTCCGGGGGGCCTGAAGATGCAAGCATGGAACCGGACGCTGAGGCAGGTATACTGAAGAACACTGCGGATGCGGAATCAATCCCCTCACCCGACCAACCGGCCTGATCGCTGAACCAAGGAGAGCACAATGGCTGAAGACAATTTTGAACTGGAAGAACTGGATGGGGCTGGCGGTGTGCCTCCTGAGGAAAGTGCCGACGATGATGTGCCGGTTGAGTCAGGCGGTCTGCCGGAAATTGGTGACCTTCCCCGAAGCGCTAAAGACCTTGAGGCCGTCTACGATATCCCTGTTCAGGTTTCTGCTGTTCTCGGGAAGGCGACCATGCAGGTCAGTCAGTTACTGAAACTGGGACGTGGGGCAGTCATTGAACTCGACCGCAAGGTCGGCGAAGCCATCGATATTTATGTAAATAACCGTTTGGTTGCCCGCGGCGAAGTTGTTGTCGTCGAAGACCGGCTTGGCATAACCATGACGGAAATTATCAAGACTGAAAAAGCGTCCTGATCAGGAAACAATGTCAGAACAAGCTCCAAACCTCAGAATCGGACGCGCAAGATCAAGTATCGATCTGGCGACAGTTGTTGGCTTGATCTGTGGTTTTGGCATGGTCGGTGCGGCAATCGTACTCGGCGGTTCACCAGAAAGCTTTTTCAACCCGCCATCAGTACTGATAGTGATCGGCGGCACCTTTGCCATTACCACAGCCTGTTTTTCAACGGCGGAAATGGGACGAACGTTCAAAATAGTCTCAAAAGCTCTATTTTACAGCACACGTGAGCCTTCTGACGCCGCCACACAGGTCCTGCAAATAGCCGAACTGGCCCGAAAAAAGGGAGTTCTGGCGTTACAAAACATCCTTGGTTCCATTCCCGGAGAACCCTTTCTTCACAAGGGAATTTCCATGGTTGTCGATGGCACACCTGGTGAGGAGATTGAAAACATCATGCGCGGCGACTTGCAGGCAACGATCCAGCGTCATGCCAAAAGCACCAGCGTACTCCGTAAAATGGGTGAATTTTCACCGGCGATGGGATTGATTGGCACTCTGATCGGGCTCGTCCAGATGCTAGGCAATCTGGATGACCCGTCAACAATTGGTCCCAGCATGGCCGTTGCCTTGTTGACGACATTTTATGGCGCGGTACTGGCGAACATGGTGTTTTTGCCGCTGGCTGCCAAACTTGAGCGGAATTCACAACAAGAAGCGCTGATCAACAGCGTTTATCTGATGGGCGCGACATCCATAGGACATCAGGAAAACCCGCGCCGACTGGAAATGTTATTGAACAGCGTACTACCCCCGGCACAACGGGTACGGTACTTCGATTAAACCGGTGTGAAACGAGAGAAGACAGAATGCGTTTATTAATTGTTGGAACCTTAGGCGGACAAATCGGTGCTGCCAGCCAGATCGCCATTCGACGCGGTGCCAAGGTGCAACAAGCCGACACCACGGAATCAGGCTTGCAATTGCTGCGCGCCGGACATGGTGCAGACCTGGTCATGGCCGATATCGCGCTTGATCTGGAAAGCTTTATCAATTCCCTTGAATCTGAACGAATTCATGTCCCGGTTATCGCCTGTGGCGTGGGCACGGATACCCAGGCTGCCGTCCGTGCAATCCGCGCCGGGGCCAAGGAATACCTGCCCCTGCCTCCGGATGCCGAACTTATTGCAGCGGTTCTTGAAGCCGTCGTCGAAGAAACCCACGCCATCGTCCACAAGGACCCGAAAACCGTCGAATTACTCAGGCTGGCGGATCAGGTGGCGCCAAGCGAAGCCAGTATCCTGATCACCGGACCGTCAGGCACCGGCAAGGAAATGGTCTCGCGCTATATCCACAACAAGAGCAAACGCAAAAGCGGACGGTTTGTTGCGGTCAATTGCGCCGCGATACCAGAAAACCTTCTCGAATCAGAACTTTTCGGCCATGAAAAAGGTGCATTTACCGGCGCTGTTGCCCGGCGCATCGGCAAATTTGAAGAAGCAAATGGCGGCACTCTTTTGCTAGATGAAATAAGCGAAATGGACCCGCGTCTGCAAGCCAAACTGCTACGTGCCATTCAGGAACGTGAAATCGATCGCGTTGGCTCCAGCAAACCGGTCAAGGTCGATGTTCGCATCCTTGCGACCTCCAATCGGGTCATGGATGACGAAGTCGCCCGAGGAAACTTTCGCGAAGATCTGTATTTCCGTCTTAATGTCATGAACCTCCGTCTTCCGCCATTGCGGGAACGTCCGCAGGACATTGGCGTACTGGCCGATTTTTTTGCCAAGAAATACGCCAAGGCCAACGGCGTCGCTGAACGCGAAATCAGTGCGGAAGCTCTGTCTCAATTACTGGCTCACGCATGGCCTGGTAATGTTCGAGAGCTTGAAAACACCATGCATCGCGCAGTTTTACTCGCCAGTGACAACGAGATTGGACCGGAAGCAATTATGTTGAGCGGCAGTGAGGGCGGTCCACTGCACGAGGCAGCAGCCTCTTCGACTGGGGGCTCCGGGGACTCACTGGTCGGTCAGACGGTCGCTGACGTCGAACGCGGGCTTATCATCGACACCCTGCATCACTGCATTGGCAATCGCACTCATGCGGCGAACATCCTGGGTATTTCCATTCGCACACTCCGTAACAAACTGAAATTGTATGGCGAACAGGGATTTGGTGTGCCGCAACCCGGCGATGCCGAACGACCCGCACCTTGACCGGCGAGAGCTTTAAAGAGATGGCCGGGATCAGCAACAGGAAATTCAAGATAGATCATGGCTGAATTCGGCACACAGGAAGCGGAAGGTCAGGAGGCTGGCGGCGGGTTTGATCTTCGCGCCGCCCTCACCAGTGCTATGGGCCGTGGCGACATCATGATGGCGCTGGCAGTCATTGCCATTCTTGTTATCCTGATCCTCCCCATGCCGAAATGGGCGCTGGATATCAGTCTCGCCTTTTCAATTACATTCTCCGTACTGATATTGATGACGGCGCTGTTTGTTGAAAAACCACTGGAATTCAATGCATTTCCAACGGTTCTGCTTCTGGCAACCATGATCAGGCTGGCCCTGAACATGGCATCAACACGCTTGATCCTTGCCGACGGACATCAGGGAACCGACGCCGCAGGTCAGGTGATCGAAGCCTTTGGCGGGTTCGTCATGGGGGGGAACTTTGTCATCGGCATTATCGTTTTTGCCATTCTTGTTCTGGTCAACTTCATCGTCATAACCAAAGGTTCCGGGCGTATTGCAGAAGTGTCGGCCAGATTTTCACTGGATGCCATGCCAGGTAAACAGATGGCAATTGATGCGGATCTTTCGACCGGGTTGATTGATGAGGATCAGGCTCGACTGCGGCGTAAGGAACTGGAAGAAGAAAGCGCATTTTTCGGTGCGATGGACGGGGCGTCGAAGTTCGTTCGGGGAGATGCCATCGCCGGCATTCTGATCACTTTCATCAACGTCATCGGCGGCATGATCATCGGCGTTGCGCAAAACGACTTGTCGTTTAGTCAGGCCGCCGATTCATACACCCGCCTGACAGTTGGCGACGGACTGGTATCCCAGATACCGGCGCTGATTGTCTCGACCGCGGCTGGCCTGATGGTGACCAAGGCGGGTGTTGCCGGCAAGATGGAAAGCGCGCTGTTCAAGCAAATGGCCGGGCAACCCAAGGCTCTGGGGCTTGTTTCCGTGCTGTTGATCGGGCTAGCCATCCTGCCCGGCATACCGATGCTTCCCTTCATGCTGTTATCCGCCCTCTGCGGCTCGATTGCCTATTTCATCGGTGCCAAGGAAAAACAGCGCGTTGAAATGGACCTGATTGAAGCGGAAGAAAAATCCATTGACCCCGCGGCCCTTGCTGAAGAACCCATATCGACAGCCCTGAAGATCGATTTTCTTCGTCTGGAGCTCGGTTACGGCTTGCTATCCCTAATCAGTTCACCAAAAGACGGACAACGGCTGACGGACCAAATCAAGGCGCTTCGGCGCCAAATGGCCGGGGAAGTCGGGTTTGTCATGCCATCAGTGCGAATTCAGGACAATATGCAGCTTCCGGCCAACAATTATATAATCCGGGTCAAGGAAATTGAATCCGGGCGCGGCGATCTGCGCCCGAATATGCTGCTTGTCATGGACCCGCGGGGTGAAGACATCACTTTGCCCGGCGAAAAAACGACAGAACCGACCTTTGGATTACCGGCAATGTGGGTAGAAGAAGCCAATCGCGAAGAGGCTCTTTTCCGGGGGTATACAGTTGTCGACCCGGCGACGGTGATCACCACGCATATTACTGAGGTGATCAAGGACAATATGGCTGACCTGTTGTCTTATGCAGAGACCCAGAAACTTCTTGATGAGCTTGATAAGGAACATCAGAAACTTATTGCGGACATGATTCCCGCCCAGATTTCCATGGGCGGCATACAACGCACCCTGCAAAACCTATTGAATGAACGGGTCTCCATTCGTGACCTGCCGACGATCCTTGAAGGGGTATCCGAGGCTTGTGGAAATACGCGCAACGTCATGATGATCACGGAACACGTCCGGGCGCGTCTGGCCCGTCAGATCAGCGACCAGAATGTCAACGAGCAGGGTTTCATTCCGATTGTCACGTTGACACCCCAATGGGAGCAATCGTTCGCCGAGAGCCTGATCGGTCAGGGCGACGACAGGCAGCTTTCGATGCAGCCCACAAGGTTGCAGGAATTCATTACGGCATTGCGAAACACTTTTGAGCGTCAGGCCATTGCTGGCGAAACTCCGGTCCTGCTGACCAGTCCCGGCATCCGCCCATACGTGCGCTCCATCATTGAACGGTTCCGACCGATGACCGTGGTTATGTCGCAAAACGAAATTCACCCGAAGGCCAAAATCAAGACCGTTGGTCAGGTATAGATCGAAATCATGCGCATCAAACCCTTCACCGCCAGTTCCGCCGCCGCCGCAATGGACACGGTGAGGACCGAGCTTGGTGAAGACGCGATTATCATCTCCGTTAATGACGATAAGGAGAACGGTTCAGCAACTGTACTGGTTGCGACCGAATCACCCGAATACTTGCCTCCGGAAGCAAACGATATTGAGGAGATTGAAGACCCTAGAACGCTTGATACGGATGAAACGATCCGTCAGGCGTTAACTTATCATGGTGTTCCGCCGCGACTAATCAGCACACTTGTCAAACTGGCGGAAACCGCCGATGCCTCTAATCCGACGCTGGCTCTGGCAAGCGCTCTGGACACCTTATTTGAATTTTCGCCATTGATCGGAAACCGGCGACTGATGTTTGTCGGCCCGCCCGGTGGTGGCAAAACAATCACTGTTGCCAAGCTATGTACCCAGGCAAAAATTGAAGGGTGCGACTATCAAGTCGCAACAGCTGATCGCCAGCGTGCCGGCGGCATAGAACAGCTGTCTGCCTTCACCCGCATTCTGAAAACGGATTTGAACGCCGTTGAGTCAACCGAAGCATTGTCGGATTTCACTGCCGGGCAAAACACATCGCAAACGATTTATATCGATACCATGGGGGTCAACCCTTACGTCGAAGAGGAAATGGATACGCTGTTTGAACTGGTAAAAGCAGGGCGGGCTGAGCCCATACTGGTTTTGCCGGCCGGATACGACCCAATGGAGGCGGCGGAAATGGCTCGTCCATTTGCCGATATTGGAGTTAAGCGTATGATCGTTACGCGCCTTGATGTAGCTCGACGGACAGGTGGTATTCTTGGGGCTGCACACGGGGCCGGACTGGCCTTCGCAGAGGTTAGCTTAAGCCCCAGCGTGACAAGTAGACTGACGACCATAAATCCTGTTTCTCTGGCACGCATTATAATGCCCTATACCGACACCCCTGAGACAGAAACACCGAGCACCGAGGCCGACACATGAACACTGACGCCCCATCTGTAAACTCACCGAAGCGGGCCAAAAACCGCAATACCATTGCCATTGCTTCCGGCAAGGGAGGGGTTGGCAAAACCTGGTTCTCCATCACTCTTGCCCAGGCGTTGGCAAAAAAGGGACAACGAATACTACTGTTTGATGGTGATCTGGGGCTCGCCAATCTGGATATCCAGTTGGGGTTAATGCCGAAACAGGATTTGAGCAGCGTAATTGCCGGACGATTGACGCTCAATCAGGCCGTCATTGATTATCCGGAAGGTGGATTTGACATTATTGCCGGCCGGTCGGGTGCAGGTGGACTCGCCAATGTGGCCTCCAGTCGCCTGCAAATGCTGGGAGACGACCTGGCCCTTCTGGCCGCTAATTACAATACGGTCATGCTTGATCTCGGGGCTGGTGTGGAGCGTACAGTACGCCAGTTGGCCCATAATGCGGGGACCTGTGTTGTTGTTCTGACAGATGAGCCGACATCACTGACTGACGCGTATGCATTTATCAAGATTATCCATACCGAGCGCCCCGATATCGATATCAAGGTCGTCACCAATATTGTCAACTCGACCCGTGAAGGTGAACGTACGTATAATACCCTGCATAAAGCCTGTCAGGGGTTCTTGAAATTTTCACCGCCGCTGTTGGGCGTTATTCGCCG
>JAJFIJ010000068.1 GCA_021775105.1 Rhodospirillales bacterium
AAAATTCAAAAAATGCTGTGGAGCTTGATGGCAAACGTCAGAAACTGAGCTTCCAGAACGTTGACATAAGGATAAGAGAAAGAACATGACCTCCAGTAAACGCGCGCTCCGATCACAGCTGTGGTTCAACAATCCCGATGATCCGGGGATGTCAGCGATCTATGTTGAACGCTATTTGAACTATGGATTGACCCGCGAAGAACTGCGATCCGGAAAACCGATCATCGGCATTGCCCAGACGGGTTCCGATTTGTCGCCGTGCAATCGCCATCATATCGAACTGGCAAAACGCGTGCGCGAGGGAATCAGGGAGGCTGGAGGCATTGCCTTTGAATTTCCGGTTCATCCCATACAGGAAACCGGAAAGCGCCCAACGGCTAATCTGGATCGTAATTTTGCCTACCTCGGTCTGGTTGAGTTGCTGTACGGATACCCGATTGATGGTGTCGTTCTTACAGTCGGTTGTGACAAAACGGCCCCGGCCTGCCTGATGGCCGCAGCGACGGTCAATATCCCGGCGATCGCTCTCTCCGGGGGGCCCATGCTCAATGGTTGGTACAAGGGCGAACGGACAGGGTCCGGAACCATCGCCTGGAAAGCCCGGGAACTGAAAGCGGCCGGGAAAATTGATGATGAAGGTTTTCTCGATCTGCTTGAATCAGCCGTGCCGTCTGTCGGTCACTGCAATTCCATGGGGACGGCGACGACCATGAACTCAATGACCGAAGCGCTGGGAATGTCTTTGCCTGGCTGTGCGGCCATTCCCGGCCCTCATCGTGACCGGTTACGGATTTCGTATGAAACCGGCAGACGCATCGTTGATATGGTGTGGGATGATGTCAAACCGTCCGATATCCTGACCCGCGAAGCGTTCGAGAATGCCATCGTCGTCAATTCGGCAATCGGCGGCTCAACCAATGCGCCCATTCATCTCAATGCCATCGCGCGCCATATCGGGGTGCCGCTGAACAACGACGACTGGCAGGAGATTGGTCATAAAGTGCCGCTGTTGGTCAACTTGCAACCCGCCGGAGATTATCTCGGGGAAGACTACCATCATGCAGGCGGCGTGCCCGCCGTCGTTGGAGAATTGATCGCTGGTGAACGTCTGCCTCACCCGGATGCGATGACGGTTAGCGGAAAATCTATTGGCGAAAATTGTGCCGGACAGAGATCCGAAGTCGACGATGTGATCAGGAATCTCGACAACGCGCTGGTCGAGGACGCCGGATTTATCAATCTCACGGGCAATTTGTTTGATTCAGCGATCATGAAAACCAGTGTGATTTCGGACGAGTTCCGCGAACGCTATCTGTCGAATCCGGATGACCTGAATGCCTTTGAAGGCCGGGCCATTGTTTTCGAAGGGCCGGAAGATTACCACCACCGGATTGACGATCCTGACCTTAATATCGACCAGAACTGTATCCTGTTTATTCGCGGCACCGGGCCAATCGGTTATCCTGGTGGTGCCGAGGTCGTCAATATGCAGCCACCTGCGGCGCTGATAAAAACAGATATTTTATCCCTGCCTTGCGTTGGCGACGGGCGTCAGTCCGGGACCAGTGGCTCGCCCTCAATTCTGAACGCCGCGCCTGAAGCCGCGTCGGGTGGTGGTCTCGCCATCCTTCGTACAGAGGACCAGGTGCGGATCGATTTGAATGATGCGACGGCCAATATACTGATTTCGGAAGAAGAACTGGCCGAGCGTTGGCAGACGCTGGAAGCGGAAGGCGGGTTCCCGATACCCGACAGCCAGACACCCTGGCAGGAAATTTTCCGTGAAAAGGTTGCCCAGTTTGATGAAGGGATGATTCTCAAGGGCGCGGACAAATACCAGAACGTTGCGGCGAAAAGTATGCCCCGGAACAATCATTAGGCTTGCCAAAACCGTTCCTGCAATCCATTTGGTAAGTCGCGTATTTTCTTGAAACGACGGATGCCTGCCGCGGGCTTCCGACAGGAACCACCAACATGTCTGCACCCTTGCTTTCCCTTTCCCGACGCATTCGCCGAACACCGTTTTCCGGTCGCGTGATGGCCAGCGGCGTCAAAGCCTATACGGTCTACAACCACATGCTGTTGCCATCGGTGTTTGAGTCGCCTGAAGAAGACTATCGGCACCTCAAAACCGATGTTCAGGTCTGGGATGTGGCTTGCGAACGTCAGGTTGAAGTCCGGGGGCCGGATGCCGCCCGACTGCTGCAGATGCTGACCCCGCGTGACCTCAGCAAGATGGCAATGGATCAGTGCTATTACACGCCGATGGTCGACGAAACCGGTGGCATGCTGAACGACCCGCTGACACTCAAGCTGGCCGAAGACCGCTTTTGGGTGTCCATTGCCGACAGTGACCTGTTGTTCTGGATCAAGGGTCTGGTTTACGGTCTCAGGCTGGAAGTGGATGTTGATGAGCCGGATGTTTCGCCGCTGGCGGTGCAGGGGCCGAAAGCAGATGATCTGATGGCGCGGGTGTTTGGCGATACCGTGCGCGATATTCGTTTCTTTCGCTACGCAACTTTACCGTTCGAAGGGCATGATCTTGTCGTCGCCCGCTCGGGATATTCGAAACAGGGCGGCTTCGAAATTTATGTCGATCAATGGGATCTGGGTGAGCCTCTGTGGGACGCGCTGTTCGCCGCCGGTGAAGACCTCAATGTTCGCGCCGGCGGCCCCAACCTGATCGAGCGGATTGAGGGCGGGTTGCTGTCTTATGGCAACGACATGACACGCGAAAACACGCCGCATGAATGCGGGCTCGGGAAATTCTGCCAGACCCAGACGGCAATTGGCTGTGTCGGGCGTGATGCCCTGCTGCGGGTTGCTGTCGAAGGTCCGGTCCGGCAAATCCGAAGTCTTGCAATCGATGGCGAAGCGCTTGGACCATGCGGTGATCTATGGTCCGTATATGCCAACGGCAAACGAGTCGGTCGGGTTACGTCAGCGGCGTGGTCGCCGGATTTCGAAACCAACGTCGCCATCGGCATGATCCGCATGACCCACTGGGACGATGGCACCAAGGTCGAAGTCGAAACCCCCGACGGCATGCGAACAGCAACAGTTCGCGAGAGTTTCTTTATCTGAGCGGGGAGCAGGCGCGGCTCTGTTTCCGGGTAAATTCGCCGGACCGCCGGCACACGGCCAGTTTTACATCTGTCTGAACGTTAAGCCCGGCATGTTTAGCGCCATACCGCTATAACATCTCCAGATGGGATGGCCCGTTCGGCGGTGGAAAAGCCGTATCAAGGAGGGCGTGGTCCTCAGCATCAAGGGTGATGTCCAGCGCGGCAATGTTCTGGTCAATGTGTGTGTGGTTCACAGCCTTGGGGATCGCGATTACGTTTTCCCGGGCCAACACCCAGGCCAGAGCCACCTGCAGGGACGTAACGCCATGGCGCTCGGCCAATTGGGACAGCACAGGGGCATTCTGCAATCGTCCCTGTTCCAGGGGTGAGTAGGCCATTACCGGCACACCGCGGTCCGTGCAGGTCGGGATAACATCCCACTCCACACCACGACGGCTTAGGTTGTATAGAATTTGGTTGGTCGCCAATGCGCTGCCACCATTGCAACTGCACCATTCATTGATGTCATGTGAGTCGAAATTCGAGACACCAGAATAGCGGATTTTACCGGTTGAACGCAGGGTCTCGAATGCGTCCAGTGTTTCCTGAAGCGGAGCCGAACCGCGCCAGTGTAAAAGATACAAATCGATGTATGGCGTGCCGAGGCGGCGCAGGCTGCTGTCACAGGCTTCGATTACATCCTCAAAATGCGCATTGCTGGGGAGGACCTTGGAAACGATGAACATGTCTTCCCGCCGAACAGCGCCGAAACCCTTTATTGCAGCGCCGACAACTTCTTCAGCCCCGCCATTGGCATACATTTCTGCGATATCAATGAGTCTTATACCCCGTTCCATGGCGTACCGCAGAGCCCCGACTTCGTGCTCAAACCGTGATGCAGATTCCCCCATATGCCAGGTGCCAAGGCCCAGTTTGGACACGAACTCGCCCCCCGGTAACTCTATTTTGTGCATGGTCGGTTTCTGGTCCATTGCAAATTGATTTCCAAACGCTGCATTCTGGCACGATGAACCGTCGGACGCGATAGTCTATAGGCGAATTTGCATATCAAGCTTGTACGGCAATTGACTTTTGAAGGTCCGCTTTCAGGCGCTAGGCGGATCTTGCAAGGCGTTCCATCTCGCCAAAATTGTAAGTGACGGTCTTGAGGAATATGCTCGACATAGTTAGCTTGTGTGGAGGCAAATATTGGGTGAACTCGTTTGTCGAAGCTATTTGTATCGAAACTCAAACTGTTTCTAATCCTATCGGTTCTGACCGCCGTTATTGGTGTGCTAACGAACCATGCTTTAAACGAAAATCTCCAACTGACATTAGCGGGTGAGGTTTACCGTTATGGACCCGATTGGCTGGTCGGCAGTTGCATTGTGTGGGGCATGGAGATTTTCTGGGTACAGGGAAGATATGGTAGCCGTATCAGGCGCCTACACTTCCTTCTGGCCATCGCTGTCAAATCGATCATAACGATACTACTCACCATCGCTATTTCCATCATATCCAAACTGATATTTGAAGGAGCATTTGACCTTCAGTTTTTCATCGAAACTCCATTCCTAAGGGCGATGGCTACCATATTAATAATTCTCATACTCCTCCACGCTGTCCTCCAGGTTATCCGGATCGTCGGCGGGCGAGCGCTCATTAATTTCGTGCTCGGAAAATACGTAAGACCGGTCCGGGAAGAAAAATTTTTTATGTTTCTGGACATGGCCGGTTCGACGGCTCTTGCTGAAAAGTTAGGAGATGAGGGCGTCCAGACGATGATCACGATGTTCTTTTTTGATATTACCGAGCCGATTGTCGAATTCGGTGGAGAAGTGCATCGTTATGTTGGCGATCAGGTCGTCGTCACGTGGCCTCTCAAAACCTCCGAGGCAAACGCGTCGGCAGTGGAATGCAGCTTCGCTATTTCTGACCGGATAAACGAACTGGTTGACAAATATCGCGCAGAGTTTGGTGAGGTCCCTGGGTACCGTATTGGTCTGCATGGTGGACCCGTGGTGATCAGCCAAATTGGTGACCAAAAGCAGGAAATCTCCTACTTTGGCGATACCGTAAATACGGCGGCTAGGATAGAGCAACAATGTAAGACGCTCGGTTGCAACTTGTTGATCTCAGGCGAATTACTGGACTGTGTATCGTTGCCCACCAATTACCAATCAGCTTTAATGGGTACAACACAACTTCGGGGACGTGAAGGCGAAACGGAATTGTATTCAATAATCCGGACCAAATGACAGTTTTTGGCACAACGGAGACTCAAATCATTGCGCCGATTTATGTCTGCTATGGGGGGAATCCAGAACCAGATTTGAGATGTTAAGAAACTTCTTCGCAATGCAAACCCAAATTTTTCCATAAATCGAATAACAAATTGACCACAGCACTGCTCTTAAAACTACGCTAGTTAGTAAATGGTTGGCAAAACATCCTATTTTTAGGTTAATCAGGTTGTGTTGATTTATACTAAGTCATTGATTTAATGGCGGAGAGACAGGGATTCGAACCCTGGGTACGCAAGCGCACAACGGTTTTCGAGACCGCCCCATTCGACCACTCTGGCACCTCTCCGCTATTGATATTATTGGGTTTTTTTAAGCCCTAATAATAATTGCCACCGGAATTGCCACCGGCGTTGATCGAGTGGCGCTTTTTAACGCGCTCGAGAGGGTAATGTCCAGCTTATCTGCAGGCGAGAAGGGCACGGATATGAAGTGATGAATTATTGCTCCTTCAGGCTTTCGTCCTGATATTCCTGCAACGGGGCGAGGATATAGTCGATGATTTTGCGCTTGCCGGTCTTGATTTCGATGGTGACGGCCATGCCGGGCGTCAGTTGCACCTGTTTGTCGCGAACCAGAATGGTTGAGCGCGCCATCGAGATGCGGGCGGGGTAGGCGAGACCGACGTTTTCTTTCTCAACCGCATCGGCATAGACTTGCCGGACCTTGCCGTCGATAGTGCCGTATTTGGTGAACGGAAAACTTTCAACCTTGATTTCGGCCTCCTGTGTCGCGTGAACAAAGCCAATATCTTTGTTGAGGATCAGCGCCTCGACCTCGATTTCGGCATTTTCAGGGACAATCTGCATCAAGGGTTGAGCCGGGGTAACAACGCCGCCGACGGTGTGGATATCAAGCTGCTGGATGCGCCCGGATATGGGTGCGCGCAATGTCAGCAGGCGCTTGCGTTCAACCGCCTTGATCAGTTCCTGCTCAATTGATGTGGCGCGGCTTCGGGCTTCGGCTTCGCGGGAATAGATGTCGCGCTGAAACTCGGCTCGCTTCTGCGCTGCTTGTGCTTTTGCCGACCTCAGCGCCGCCTGGCTTTCCGTGAAGCGCCGTTGTTCGACATCAAGCTGTCCTTCAACGTCCGAGAGTTCTTCCTCGGCTTCACCATACTTGAGCTTGGCGACAATGCCTTTCTCGTAGAGTTTCCTCGAGCTCTCGGCCCGTTCCCTGACCTTGGCGAGTTTGTTTTTCAGGCGCTCGATGCCCGCCGTGACGGTTCTGATCTCGGCCTGACGCCGCGCAATCTCGCCGTCCAGTGAGGCACGCCCGGAACGCTGTTGCTGGATCTCGCTCTTGAGATAGGCAAGGTGCAGGTCGACAAGGTTCTTTGGCGCATCCTCTGGCGGGAAAAAAGCAGTTAACGGATCAGGTTCAAGCAACGCCGACAAACGGGCCAGTTCGACTTCCGTGGTGACCTGTTCGCGCGCCAGTTTTTCCCGGTCGGCTTCCGATCCGGTCGGGTCAAGTTCAATCAGGATATCGCCCTTGATCACATGCTGACCATCAAGCACATGAATGGCGCGGACGACACCGCTTTCCAGCGGCTGGACGACCTTGAGCCGGACGCTCGGGATGATCTTGCCCTGCGCGGTGGCAATGATGTCCATCTCGCCAATTGATGCCCAGGCGATGGTTATCGTGAAAAACGCGCAAATGGATAAGGCGATGGCGCGCCCCAGTGGTTTGGCGGGCGTGTCGGTGATCTCCAGTGCCGCCGGTTTGAAGGCCATCTCGTCGCGCCGGGACCGGCCGCGAGTATCAAGGGTGATGGACTGCTCGCGCTGTTCTTTCCAGGCGGCTTTAGCGATGTCGGCGTGATGTTTGAGGGTGGTGAGTGCGCCCATCAGTCGGACCCCGCTGCTTTGTTCAGTTGCCCGCGGATGACACGTTGCCTGTTTTCCGGTGCGGGGTCTTGATCGGGTGATGGCGGTGCCGCCGGTGCTTCCATCGGCGTGCCCGCCGCCTGGGCCATCCACAATTTGGCGTATCGACCACCGGATTTAAGCAGGCTGGCGTGGGTACCGTCCTCGACGATCTCGCCGGCTTCAATGGTGATGATGCGGGCGCAATCACGGACGGTGGAGAGGCGATGAGCGATGATGAACACGGTCCGGCCCTTGCAAATGCGGCGCATGTTTTCCTGAATGATGCTTTCCGATTCATAATCCAGCGCCGATGTCGCTTCGTCGAGGATCAGGATGCGCGGGTTGGTGACCAGCGCACGGGCAATGGCAATGCGCTGGCGCTGACCGCCCGACAAGGTGCCGCCGCGCTCACCGATCATG
>JAJFIJ010000069.1 GCA_021775105.1 Rhodospirillales bacterium
TCAGAAAATCCCGAGCAAATAGTTTCATTTGCGACGACGTATTTACGGCAAACCAGCAAATCCCGAGCAAATAGTTTCATTTGCGACGACGTATTTACGGCAAACCAGCAAATCCCGAGCAAATAGTTTCATTTGCGACGACGTA
This sequence comes from Rhodospirillales bacterium, assembly GCA_021775105.1. Lineage (GTDB taxonomy): Bacteria > Pseudomonadota > Alphaproteobacteria > Rhodospirillales > Casp-alpha2 > JAJFIJ01. Next base: position 146 of record JAJFIJ010000069.1, read on the forward strand.
TTTACGGCTAATCAGTAAATCCCGAGCAAATAGTTTCATTTGCGACGACGCATTTGCGAAACAATAATCTTAACTTTCCCCTTCAAAAACCGTGTTTGCCCAGGCGGCGACACCGCCGGTCAGGTTATAGGCTTCTGACAGGTGATCGTTGTCGAGCAGGTGTTGACCAACCTGTAACGACCGTATGCCGTGGGCGCAGACAAAGATAAGCTTTTTAAGACCGTCTTTGGGGACTGCATCGAAATCAAACATCGACATCGGATTATGGAGTGCGCCTTCGATACTGTAGGCGGCCACTTCCTGATGCTCGCGGACATCAATCATCTGCGCCTGATTTTGATCGATCCAGTCCTTGACGGTTTGCGAATCAACCTCAATGATCTCGGCCATAATATATTCTCCAGCATTCAGCAAAGTCAGATTGGGTGTTGGGAGCGATATAAGGGGTTATCTGGAAAATTCCACAGATTTTTGCTGGAGACATAAAGAATGTTTGAAGATCGACGCGGTATTTCCTTTACGGCATCTGGCGGGGATGCGGTAAAGGCCTTTGATCAGGTAGTTGACGCTTACCTGTCCTCCAGCCCGGAAGCCGGACCCAGACTGAAAGCTACTTTCGACGCGGACCCGGATATGGCTATGGCCCATTGCCTGAAAGGGTACTTTTTCCTGTTGATGGGCAGTGGCGTGCTGATCGGGCGTGCGCGGAAGGCTTTTGAGCTGGCAAACAAGAATGCCGCCGGGGTATCTGCCCGCGAACAGGCGCACATCAGGGCACTCGGGTTGTGGTGTGATGACCGCCCGGTTGCCGCCGGTCAGGTGTGGGAAGATATTTTGCATGATCATCCACGCGATCTCCTTGCCCAGCGACTGGCCCACCACGTCCATTTTTACGCCGGGGATGCCGGTGAAATGCGGGCTTCACTTGAGAGAACCTCAAACGCCTGGGCGGAAGGGGATCCGGGATACGGTTATATTCTTGGCATGCGGGCTTTTGCATTGGAAGAAAGTGGCAACTACGCCGCCGCCGAGAAAACCGGACGCCATGCGGTGGAGGTAAATCCCGATAATCCGTGGGCGATACATGCGGTTGCCCACATCATGGAAATGCAGGACCGGTCTGATGATGGCATTGCATGGATCAAGGGACTGGAGCCGCATTGGGTCAACGCCAATAATTTTCGCTATCATCTGTGGTGGCACCGTGCCCTGATGCACCTAGATCAGGGGGATTCTGATCAGGTTCTCGGGATGTATGACGAGATTATCTGGGATGATGAATCAGATGAATACCTCGATCTCTGTAACGATGTCGCGCTACTGGCGCGGCTTGAATTTCAGGGGGTTGATGTTGGCGATCGCTGGCGTCCGGTTGCCGACAAAATAGCGGAGCGCACGGAAGACCATATCCTCAGCTTTATTGATGCCCATTTCGCCATGGCACTGGCCGCAGCAGGGGACGGAGAGAAGGTCGACCACCTGCTGACGACACTTGGCGACAAGGGCGGAGCGTTGCGGTCTGACGTTGGTCTGCCACTGTGCAGGGCGGTGGTCGCGCATCGGCGCGGAGATTTCGCCGCAGCCATATCCGACCTCAGTCGTATCCGCAAAGACATCATTCACGTCGGCGGCTCCCACGCTCAGCGTGATCTGTTCGAACAGGTGCTGATCGACGCGACGATCAAGTCAGGAGACCTGACTCAGGCGCGCGCGTTACTTGAAGACCGTATCGCCAATAGTCCAAACAACCCACTCAGCCGGCAAAAACTGGCCGCCGTGGTGGAAGCGCAAAACTCTTGATGAAATTCAACAGAAAGCGGTCCGGAATGGACGAGCATCGCTGGTTCGATGCCCGCTATCCTGACAAATGATTACGCAGCAATCGGGTGAATGTGGTCATCGTTGTTGGCAATGGGAGCTGATTTCAATTCCGTTGCGGGAGTGACTGCCTTTGGTTGTGCCGGAGCCGGTTTGGCCCGTCCGCTTGCGTCATAGGTGCCGTTGACTACGCTCGGGATATCGGATCTTGATAAACCGATATCATTCAGTTCAAGCTGGGTCAGGCTGTTCAGTTCCATGGCAATGCGGTTGCGCGCGCGGACTTTGGTGACCGGCGTAACGATATGTTTGTTGATCAGGTGGACTGTTGCGGCATAGGCCCGCTTCACGAGACCTGCGATTGCTCTGGCCTGCTGGCGTCGTGCGTAGCGCTCAAGTGCATAGAGATCTACAGTCGCGCTTTGGTATGCCGTTACAATTTGCTGGAATTCTGATGGCTGAAGTTTTTCAATATTTGTCGGGGTATTCATGTCTTGTTTTCCTGATTGTTGATTTTGTTTCCCGGAACTCTTTTCGGGAAAAATAGCCGCTGGTCCACACACAAATATCCGGACCAAACAGGTGATTTTTTGCTTCAAATCACAGGAGTGAATGTAGACGTGAAATCTGAATTGGCGAGTGGAATTGTTGCGGCGCAGCATTGCGCATAGCGCATGGCTTCGTCAGAAACCGTATAGCCGTCCAATCGAGCAGGCGTTGACCCGACCTGATCAGTTACCGGTTCTTGGCGTGATATTCCGGGTTCGGCATCATGTCGATGGCGTGGGCGACGCGGTTGGTGTAGTTGAAAAACGCCGAGACATCGCCGATATCGAAGATATCGCCATCTGAAAATCCAGCGTCGCGAAGCGCCTGACGGTCCGGCTCACCAATATCATGCGGGGTCTTGGTCAGTTTCCAGGCAAAATCCAGCATCGCCCGCTGGCGCCCGGACAACTCGGCGACGCGGTAGTTGGTGACCATCATTTCACCCAATTGCGGGTCGCCGGAGAGTTCGCGCACCGCTTGGCCATGCGCAATCAGGCAATAATAACAGCGGTTGGCCGACGAGGTGACGACGGCAATCATTTCACGCTCCAGCTTCGTCAGGTTGCAGTCATCCTCATCCAGCATGAGCTGGTTATAAAATCGTGTGAAGGTGCGAAACTTGCCCGGTTTGACGGTGTAGGACGTCAGCACATTCGGCACCATGCCCAGCTTCTCTTCGCAGAGTTCAAGGTATTTCCGGACATCCTCCTCCAACGTTTCACGCTCAGGAAGGGCGGTGCGGGCGATGTGGGTGGGCTGCGGCATGGAAGACTCCTGTTGTTGATGGCGCGTAAGATGACAGGTGATAAGCGATGGGGCTTTGAGATGGGTCAAGTGGATGGGGAGATACGCTATTAATCAGGAATCGATATTGATGATAGCAAAGAACGAGGCGAGGAACGCTGAATGCCGGTTGCGTTATCTGATGTCTTGCTGTTCGAAAAAGCCAACGTTTATGTGCAGGCGTCGAATGATCATGATTTGGCAGCTATCAAAATCATGTTTGTTCCGCAGGCAGGTTATCTGTCAAGCGGCGTCGGCCAGCGTCAGGGGGCGGCGGCGGTCCTCTCGATGATGCGGGCATCTTCGAAACCAGTCCCGACGTTCACTGGCAAACGACAAACATGCACATGTAAAAAACAACGGTGTCGAATTTGATTTTGTCATTTTGCTGGCCGGGACCCGCAGCCCCGGAGTCGAGCGGGTATATTTTGATGGCGCGGGGTTGATCAGGCTGATTGAGGTTTTGCGCTGACTTCCCTAATTGCGACCTCAACAATATCCAGCGCGGTTTCGATTTCATCTCTGGTCGTGACGAGGGCCGGATAGAAGGTCAGCACTGACCCCATTGAGATTTTGAAGCTGAGGCCTTT
>JAJFIJ010000070.1 GCA_021775105.1 Rhodospirillales bacterium
CGCTTGCCGGTTAGCTTGAAAGAAACCACCTGGACGATTACGGAAACGGTCTCCAGAACAAACAGGCCACCGACGATCGCCAGCACCAGTTCATGTTTGGTGACAACACTGACTGCGCCGAGTGCACCGCCCAACGACAGCGACCCGGTATCCCCCATAAATACACGTGCAGGCGGTGCGTTGTACCACAGAAACCCGAGACCGGACCCGACCAGCGCGCCGCAGAATACTGCCAGCTCGCCGCTACCCTTGACGAAATGCAGTTGCAGATAACTGGAGAACACGGCATTCCCGGCGAGGTATGCTATGAGCGCAAAAACGCCAGCGGCAATCATAACCGGGACAATCGCCAGACCATCCAGGCCATCCGTCAAATTGACGGCGTTCGATGCGCCAACCATGACCAATACGGCGAAGACCACAAACATCCATCCGAGATCAAGGAGCACACCTTTCAGGAACGGCACCGCCAAAGTCGTTGTCAATTCGGGCGGCAGATTACGCATGATCCAGAACGTCGCAACCGTAGCTATTCCGACCTGAAGCACGAGCTTGAGTTTCCCTGGAAGGCCACGGGTATCACGTTGAGATACCTTCATATAATCATCGAGAAATCCGATGGTGCCAAATGCGATGGTTACGCCCAACACCGCCCAGATAAAGGGGTTGGTTAGATTGGCCCATAACAACGTCGCCATTGATAACGCCAGCAGGATCAGGAACCCGCCCATTGTCGGCGTGCCCTTCTTGGTCAGCAGGTGGCTTTCGGGGCCATCATCGCGAATGGGCTGACCGCCATTCTGTTTGCTTTTCAGAAGGTCGATGATTACCGGACCGAAGAGAAAACTGACCACCAGTGCCGTTATCACAGCCCCGCCCGTGCGGAACGTCAAATAACGAAAGACGTTCAGCGCCGCAAACTGGTCAGCGAGGGGATATAAAATGTGATAAAGCAACCTCTAACCCTTTTCTCTAGTTTCCATTGACGATTTTCGATTCGACGCGACCATTTCGATGGCCTGCTTCCAGCAAGTCATCGACGATCATTCCAGTCTTCGAACCAAGAGACCCCTTGACCATAACAATGTCATCCGGCCTGACGGCGGAGGTTACGAGAGGTGAAAGATTTTGCGACGTCATTGCATGACCGCCGCGCATATCGGCAGGAAGCGCGTCCCAAAGGCGGGCCATGTATTGTCCGGCTGTAAACACCAGATCAATTCCGCTCTTTAATAACGGATTGATCAGGTTGCCGTGACATTTTTCAGCTTCATCACCCAATTCCAACATGTCGCCCAAGACAACGATCCGTCGCCCCTTTCCCGAGACCGACATTTGCCCCAGCGTCTCAATCGCCGCAGTCATGGAAATCGGGCTCGCATTGTAACTTTCGTCAACAAGGACAAATCGACCGCCGTCTATTTTGACCTCATGAAATTCGCCACGTCCTTTCAGGCCGTGCATATCCTTTAATCTGGCGATTGCCTGTTCAACATTGGCCCCGACCGCCTCAATGCACGCCAGCACGCCCATTGCGTTCAATGCCCAATGTTTCCCCGGCATTCCGATTTCAAAGGAAACTGGCCGAGCATGAATATTGGCCTGAACCCGGCAATGGGTGTTTCCCGATTCCGCCAATATCAGCCTGAAGTCGGCATCCTGATGGCATCCGAAAGTTCTAACCGTCTGGGCACCAGACCTCCCCGCAATCGTCTTGAGGATATCGAACATCGGGTTATCGATATTGAGAACCGCTACGCTGTCTGACTTAAATCCGGCAAAAATTTCTGCCTTGCTTTCAGCAATCTGTTCGACTGAGTCAAAAAATTCACTGTGCACCATCTCGACCGTCGTAATCAGGCTGACATCGGGGCTGGCAATCAATGAAAGCGGGCGGATTTCGCCAACGTGATTCATTCCCATTTCAAAGATTCCGAATTCCGTGTCCTTCGGCATCCGAGCGAGGCTTAATGGCAGGCCCCAGTGATTGTTGAGATTGCCTTCCGTCGCTGCCGTCCGGCCTTGATCAGACAGCAAAAGCTTCAGAATTTCCTTGCTGCCGGTTTTGCCGACACTTCCGGTAACGGCAATGATCCTGGCGGCACTTCGTTCACGGGCATGAGCAGCCAGCTGTTGCATGCCGACCAGCGTATCCGCCACCTCAATCATTCTGTCGGCAAGGCCAGAATCCTCTGTCAGCTGGCCGGGATCGCAGTGGATGATTGCGCCAACGGCACCTTTTTCCAAAGCTTCCACAACAAACCTGTGCCCGTCATGCGCAGGCCCGGTGATGGCGATAAACAAATCGCCAACGGCCACACTACGGCTGTCAATCGACACGCCGGTTGCTGACCAGGATGTCTTCATCGCCAAACCGAGCGCGTCTGCAACTTCCTGCGCCGTCCAGATCACCGGCTTTTTTTTGGCGTTCATTGAGCCATCTCCGCCAGCGCTTTTTGCACAACCAAAACGTCATCAAATGGTAAAATCTGGTCACCAACAATCTGGCCAGTTTCATGGCCCTTGCCCGCAATAACCAGAAGGTCACCCGTTTCAAGGCGACCAACAGCTTCGGCGATAGCTAAAGTACGGTCGCCAATTTCCAAAGCATCAGGGCAGCCCAGTAACGTTTGCTTACGGATAAATTCGGGACTTTCATTTCGCGGGTTGTCATCTGTGACGATCACATGGTCGGCGAATGTCGCCGCTACTTTTCCCATTTCCGGTCGTTTACCGGCATCCCTGTCCCCGCCACATCCGAACACCACATGAAGGCGACCATCCGTATGCGGGCGGAGTGCACGAAGGACACTTTCAAGGGCGTCAGGCGTATGGGCATAATCGACATAAACGGTCGCTCCGTTTGCCGATGTAGCAACCAGTTGGACCCGCCCCGGTGCGCCTGCCAATCCGGAAATTGCTTCAATAGCACGATCGGGGTCATCACCCATACCAATCGCGAGACCCAACGCACACAACGCGTTCATGGCCTGGAAGGTGCCGGTCAATGGCAAGTCAATTTGATAGTTGCTCCCCAAAATTTCAACTTCCAGCAGCTGTCCCTGCGAACGCGGCGTAAGTGCAATAAGATGCAGATCCGTTCCGGACATGCCGTAGCTCAGGGTTTTCACACCCCGGATCTGACAGGCCTGACGGAAAGATTCTGCATAAGGGTCATCGGCGTTAATCACGCCAATCCCGCCGTCGATAAGAAGCTCTGAAAACAATCGGGTCTTGGCGGCAAGGTAAGCCTCGAACGTACCGTGATAATCCAGATGATCACGTGTCAGGTTGGTAAAAGCAGCGGCAGAAATCCGCAATCCATCCAGCCGGTATTGGTCAAGCCCATGGCTGGACGCTTCTATGGCAAGGTGCTGGACACCAAGACCAGCCAGCTCTTTGGCGGAACGGTGAAGATCGACACTGTCCGGGGTCGTCAGGTCGAAATCATATTTCAGGACGGGTGTTTTATCAGTTTCGAAACCACCGATTTCCACACCAAGCGTTCCTGCACTGGCAGCGCGATGCCCCAGAGCTACCCAGATTTGTCGCAGGAAACCGGCAACCGACGTTTTGCCGTTGGTGCCGGTGATGGCGGCGATGGAGCCGGGCTGGTTCTGAAAAAAGCGGGCTGCGATTTCTGCATATTGTTTACGCGGATTAGCCGACATGATTAACGCCGTATCACCTGTCATGATCGAAGGTTCCGTATTCTCTTCTGCGAGAACTGCGATGGCGCCATTGGCAATGGCCTGGGCAACGAAATTTCGACCATCGACCCGGCTTCCAGGCAGGGCGGCGAATAAAAAGCCGGGCTCAACCCGTCGGGAATCACAGGTGAGCCCGCTTATATCTCTCTCGCCAATGCGTGCACTGTGTTCCACAGAGCCTATGTCTCCATCAAATGCATCAATTAGACGCAACTTCCTGCTCCAGAACTGTTCCAGATGCCCTAATAACTGTTGACTGTTTATGTGTCGCCAATATGGCTTTGTTATGTTTTTTCGCGGTGAAAGATGCCTTTTTCAGATAGGTGCGCGGATCCCGGATCTGGCGCTTTTCCGCTTGTCCGGGTTTGCTTTCCGGAATTGGTGGAGTTTCGAATACGGCATCCATATCCGGCGCGATCCCGACGATTGGCGCAATGCGACTGACGATCCGCCCAACCGCGGGTGCGGCGACCCAGCCACCAGTCGCGTAGTTGAACGTCCTTTTATTACCCTTGGGTTCGTCAACCACGACCAACACTGTGTAACGCGGATCTGACATCGGGAAGGCACCGACAAATGATGATATTATTTCAGATTTGGCATAACCGCTGCCTTTCAGTTTATCCGCCGTGCCGGTTTTGCCGCCGATCAGATATCCAGGAACTTCAGCCTTGCGACCTGTTCCCGAGCTGACAACCAGACGCATGAGACTGCGCATCTGTTTTGATGTCTTGGCTGACAGAATTCGCTGGCCCGACTGAGGTCTGCCATTCACTTTCATCAGGGTTGACGGGCGTTTGATGCCGCCATTAACCAAACTGGAAATCCCGTTGACCAACTGAATTGGGCTGACAGCAATGCCGTGTCCATAGGAAATCGTCATAGTATTGATCGGGCGCCATGTCCGGGGTAGCAGAGGAGCGCCAATTTCCGGCAATTCCAACTCAGACGAATTCAGAAGGCCCAGACGACGCAGATAATTCTGCTGTCCTTCCGTGCCGACGTCGACGGCCATTTTAGCGGCTCCAATATTGGACGAATGGAGAATGATTTCCGGGACGGAAAGCCAGCGATTTTTGGCGTGATAATCATTGATGCTGAAGCGCGCGATCCTGATCGGCTTGCTGGCATCATATCCGCTTTTAAGCGTTACGGTTCCCATGTCCAACGCCATAGCAGCCGTAAACAACTTGAAAGTTGATCCCATCTCATAGACACCCTTGGTCGCCCTGTTGAAACCCGCCTCCCCTTTGACTTCGACCGGGTTGTTGGGGTCGTAATCCGGCAACGATGCCATGGCGATGATTTCGCCCGATTTTACATCCATAACAACGCCTGCGGCACCAAGTGCGCGAAATTCGCTAATGGTAGCTGCAAGCTCCTCCTGCAAGATTGCCTGAACGCGAATATCGATGGACAAATTAATTGACCCTCCACCTGAACGCAGACTCTGGTCAAAACGTCTCTCTATTCCGGCGACACCGTCACCGTCAACGGTCGTCAGTCCAAGTATATGTGAGGCCAGCCGGCCATGCGGATAGACCCGGCGCTCACCGCGCTGAAATGCGATCCCGGGCAGTCCCAGGCGATTGACGTCAAATTTCTGCTGTGGTGTCAGGTTACGCGCAATCCAGACAAATCGCCCTTTGGATGTCAGTTTTCTGATCAGATCGTCATGATCCAGTTCAGGCAGAACCTTTACCAGTTCTGCTGCGGCTTCAACCGGGTCCAGAATATTTTTTGGGTCAGCATAGAGCGACGCCGTCGGCAGGCTGGTCGCCAGAATAATACCGTTGCGATCAAGAATATTGGCGCGTGAAACAACCTCAAAGGCAGGCTCATATACACTTGCCCGACGGGGTTCACTTCCTGAATTCATCACCGTCAGGTCAACCAGCCGGATACCAATGACACCAAAAGCCAGGGTCATCACGGCAGCGGCAACCATCAGCCGGTTGCGGCCCGTTTCAAGAGCTTGCTTGCGTACCCCTTCAAGCTTATGGCTTTCTGCCGGACGGGCAATCGGGAAGGTCATCGTTCTGTTCCTTCTTTAAGCGCTTTTTTCATGCGATAAGTAAACGAGAACGCCTTGACTTCTGCTTCAGCGTCATCGCTACCTTCCTTCAATTGTTGGCCAAATTTTGCCCCGATCAGGTATTGACGATAATCAAGCGGCACCATTCCGAGATGACGTGTCGCCAGTTCACGAAGACGCTCGGGCTCATTGAGGTGGCTCCATTCAGCTTTGAGCACATGAAGGGTTTGGCGTTCGGAAACAATTTCGCGGTCAATCAAGGTCAGCTGATCTTCCAGATCCTGAACCTGGTACTTGACGACAAACAGTGCCAATCCCATCGATGCGGCAAGTGTGGCAGAGAAGAATGTTGACCGTCTGATCATCACCCCCTCCTCATGCTGCCTGCACGTAGGGAGCGTCCGTGCGCTCACCAATGCGCAGACGTGCCGAACGGGCTCTCGGGTTGGTCACGATTTCATCGGAACTCGCCTTGATCCCCCCTTTGGCGATCAGGCGGAATGTCGCGGCTCTCTGTTCCGCTGCCATCTGGGGCACATGGCGCGACGGACGTGGCCCGGTGCCACTGCGTTCCTGAAGGAATGTTTTAACCCGCCGGTCTTCAAGCGAATGAAAGGACACCACTGCCAGACGTCCACCTGGGCCAAGCAGTTTTTCCGCAGACTGCAATCCACGATCGAGCTCACCAAGTTCATCGTTCACATATATGCGTAGCGCCTGGAATGTTCGTGTTGCAGGATCAATGCCGTCTTTTGATTTGGCGACAGCGCTCCGGACCGCAGAGGCCAGTTGACCGGTCCGGGTAAATGCCTGCTCTGATCTTCGCGTAACAATGGCCCGGGCAACCCGACGCGATGCCCGTTCTTCACCGTAACGATAGATGATATCGGCCAGTTCCTGTTCAGCCATCTCATTGACCACATCCGCAGCCGTCATTCCGTCGTCGCCCATGCGCATGTCGAGCGGCCCGTCGCCGCGGAACGAGAACCCGCGCGAAGGATCATCGATCTGCATGGATGAAACGCCAATATCAAGGGCGATGCCGTCGATCTGTTCTACGCCGACACCAGCGAGCAGGTTTTCCATATCGCCGTAACGGCCACTGAGAACCGTAATCTGTCCGGGGTAGTCGCGACTCAGAACCTCACCGAATTTCTGTGCCAGAGGATCACGGTCAATTCCCCAGACCGTGCAGTTGGCGGCTTCCAGCAGGGCACGGGAATATCCGCCGGCACCAAATGTACCATCGACGTAGACGCCGCCTTCTTTCGGAGAAAGCGCGTCCACAACTTCTTTACACAGGACAGAAAGATGTGGTGCCTGATCGGTCATTCGCCGCCCCCTTCCGTTTCCTGACGCAATTTCAGGGTCGCGCCACGGGCTTTCGCGCGCTCAAACGCCATCGAGCTGAAAGCATCGAACGCAGACTTTTCCCATATCTGGAATCGCGGCCCCTGACCGACAAAAACAGCTTCGGTCTTGAGCCCGGCGTATTCACTGAGTTCTTTCGGCATCATGATCCGTCCTTCGGGGTCAAAGGACAATTCATGTGCATTGGCCAGAATGACAGAGGCCAGGTCATCCTGCTCGTCCGAGAACATATCAAGATCATCAAGGCTCTGGCTCAAGCGTGTCATGAACGCTTCATCACACGCTTCCAGTGCATGTTGCTTGAACCGGGGGTAAACATAGAGAGACGACATTCCGCGCGCCTGCAAGGTCGCACGGAAGGGTTTGGGGACGGATATCCGTCCCTTTTTGTCAATTTTGTTGACGTGTTTGCCAACAAACAATGCCATTCAGGCCCCCAATATTAACGCGTTCCCGCCAGCTTCTGCCGACGCATCGGAAGAAACGAATTTTCCGTTTCCTCCCGCCCGTTCCGGTTCTTAAACCGGGTCCCGACCTGCAAGCGCCTGTGCACGGGCGGTTACAGTCATCCCCAATGACCAAAATCAGATCATAATGGGATATCATGGGATATTATGGGCGTCAATGGGATAACTATGGCATTTGATGGGTTAATAAAGGGTTTCGAATGACCAGTGCCTTCATCAATACGCGAACCCCTGCTTCATCAATCATCTTCCAATTTCGTTAACACTCCCTCGCTACAGTGATGTTTTTTGGGATTGCGACAGATGGTCTGTGAAGCGGATTTATATGCTCCGGTGAAAGTGTACCTGGAGGGCCACGGGTATGAGGTCAAAGCTGAGATCAATGGCTGCGACGTGGTTGCCTGTAAAGAGGGTGAGACAACAGTCGTCGTCGAACTGAAACTCAATTTCTCGCTTGATCTGATTTTGCAGGGCATTGATCGCCAGAGCCTGACCGATGATGTCTATCTGGCTGTCCTCACCCCGGATACACCCGCCAAACGAAAGAACTGGCGGTCGCGCCGGCGCGATTATCTGAAGTTGTGCCGGATGTTGGGATTGGGTCTGATGATTGTAGATTTGACACGACGGCGAGGCTCTGAAGTTGAGGTGCTGATTGACCCTGTGCCCTATACGCCGCGCAAGAACAAACCCAAACAATCCCGCCTGCAAGCTGAGTTCGAATCCCGTGTTGGCGACCCCAACACCGGCGGCATTACGCGAACGAAGATTATCACCGCCTATCGCCAGGACGCGCTTCGATGTGCTGTGGCCTTGTCGAACAACAAAGAGATGAAAGTAGCCAATATCAAGGCCCTGACGGGTGTCCCAAAGGCCGCTTCGATTTTGCTGAAGAACCACTACGGCTGGTTTGAGCGAACGGCGCGCGGGGTTTACAGTCTTTCACCACTGGGACACGAGGGGCTGAAAATATATGCGGGATTATTACCGTCGCTGGATGACAATACCGGGTAACGTCCGCGGCTCGCTTATCGTTCTCGTCGCCTCAATGGTGTCAGTCGTCATGAGCGCCCTGATCAAACAGGTCGGTCAACATATTCCGGTCGTTGAAATTCTGTTTGTTCGTCAGCTTCTGGTCCTGATTATCATATCCCCGGTGGTTCTTAAAAACCTTGATAGCGTGTTTGTGACCAGGGTATTCCGCTATCATTTCATGCGTGGGTCGTTCTCCGTCATTGCCATGATTACGGGATTCACCGCAGTTGTACATTTGCCGTTGGCGGAAGTCACAGCCATCAGTTTCGTGCGCACCCTGTTTACCACCCTGCTCGCCATTTACTTTCTTAAAGAAGTGATCGGCATTCGCCGCTGGACCAGTGTTGCCATCGGGTTCATTGGTGTGTTGATCATTGTCCGCCCCGATACAGAAAACATAAATGCCTATGCCATGCTCGCCCTGGCATCGGCGCTTTTTGTATCCGGCATCAATATTGTCATGCGCAAACTCTCGCAGATTGAAAACCCGTCCACAATAATGGCCTACCAGTCCGTTTTTGTGACCCTGGTCATGGCGGTACCGTCGATTTTTTTATGGGTCACCCCAACATTCGAAGAGACGATCCAGATATTGATGATCGGCGGCTTGATGTCATTGATGCAATGGATGTTTATTCAGGCCTTCAAGGCGGGAGAAGCGGCAGCAATTGCACCCATGGAATATGCCCGGCTCATCTTCGCGACGATTATCGGCGTCATCTTTTTTGCCGAGGTTCCGACGATGTGGACGCTGGCAGGAGCCGGCATCATCATTGCAAGTACACTTTATACGATGCATCGCAACGCGGTGAAAAAACGGGGATAATGTGCCAGACGGTCTGTAAGCCGGGTTCTGTCCACGCAGGCGAACCTGCGATAGATGACCATTCATCTGGGATGTGCGTCGCCGCACACCTCACGCAACCGACCCGGGCGGCGGCTCGAAAACCTGCCTGTTGACCTGATCAACCGGCCGCCCCTATTTGGTTTTGCTCCCGGTGGGGTTTACCATGCCGCCCCTGTTGCCAGGCACGCGGTGCGCT
>JAJFIJ010000008.1 GCA_021775105.1 Rhodospirillales bacterium
GCAAGCGAGCGAAGCGGTAACTGGCCTGGCAAAGAAACAGCAGGGACGAGAGCTTGATCGACCGCACGCTGATTTTCGCGGGCCGTTCTGAAGGCCTGAAGTCCGTCAGAATCCGGATTGATATAATGAAGGCGCCATGTGGGTTAAAACCAAATCGCGAACAATGAATTTTTCATTTTCGATCCCCACAGGCGGTCAAATATAGAATAATTAGCGAGGCTATATGAGTCGATCTGTTGTTAGCGTTGTCCGTTGGCCCGTTGTGTTAGTAGTGCGAGTTCTTTTTATTATCGTCGGTCTGCCGGTTCTTTTTATTCTGGAGCCTTTATGGAAAATTCGTTTTGGGCTTGTGTATACAAATCGTATTGGGCACCTCGCAGGCAACACAGATATATTGTTACGAAAGCAGCAAATCGGAGATACTGATCCCAAAACGATAAATATTCTTGCTGGCGTAAATCCTGCCAATCGCCAATTATACGAAATGTTCAAGCGGCACCTGCCAATTTATGAAAGCAAGGGACTGACTCGAATACTGTTTTACCTTCGCCCCCTTATTCGACGCACGCGGTTCTGGGAGCCAATGGAGTGGAATGACCCTGATTACCGGATTTTTAATGAGGGAAAAGCAACGCTGGTGTTTACCGATGAAGAAGAAAAGAGAGGTCGGTTATTTTTGTCCGGGCTTGGTATTGGTGAAGATGATTGGTTTGTTTGCATGCATGACCGTGACCCCGCTTATTTGGACGCATATATGCCCACGGAAAAGGAGTTGTGGCGGGCGCGGGATTTTCGCAATTGCAGTATCGATAACTATATGAAAGCGGCCGAATATATAACGTCGAAGGGTGGGTTTGTTATTCGTATGGGAGCAATTGTCGACAAGCCGCTTTCAGGTGGTCGTAACAGTAAGATTATTGACTATGCCACCACCCATCGCAGTGACTTTCTGGACATTTATCTGCCGGCTAAATGCCGGTTTTTTCTGGGTAGTGATTCAGGACTTTTCGTTGTTTCGGCTATCTTTGACGTGCCTATCGCACTCGCCAATAACCCCTTTATTCTGTTGAGTCCGTTTCGACGTGATGACCTTTTTATTCTCAAAATTACCAAGGAAAAAAAATCCAGCAAAAAATTGACCTTTGATGAGGCGCTGAGTTTGGGATTCTATAATAATCGGGCCGAAAATCCGTTTTTTGACGAACACGAGATGATAGAAAATTCGCCAGATGAAATTTTCGAATTGACGCAAGAAATGCTGGAGTCTCTGGAAGGGCAGAAATCTAGCCGACTGGATACCTCTGTACGTGACTATTATTGGCAGAAGTATATTTCTGAAATTCCACATTCTGAATTGTCTGGACATCTGGGCGCGCGATTTGCCTCAAAGTACAAAAATTTGATTCGCACCTAAAAGGCGTTTCATACTGTTTGTAAGAATTCTAAAAAATGTGTAGAAATAGGGACCTAACACCCCTAACTGCTAATGTGGTATCCGATAAGCTTATTTTTATTCAGCGGGACGGATTTAATAAGTGGCCGAGCAATAGTTTCGGGAAAATTGCCCTTCAAAATGCTGAAGATTTTATTATTTCTGTAATCGCACAAAATAAGGCTCAATATGACTTCTGATCTCATCCTTGACGGCTCAAAAATTCATTGGCATCAGGACCGTGTAGATGCATGGAAACGCGGAGAACGGATTGCTCCTGTGACTATTGATATGGCGCTTTTGCCACGACCAAAGTGTAACTTTAATTGCGTGTACTGTTATGCAGACCTTCAGGAACAGGACAAAAGTCTGGAGATTGACGAACAGGTAATCACCAACTTCCTTGATGATGCGGCCGAAATTGGTGTCAAGGGAATCAGTCTTGTTTCAGATGGCGAAAGCGCACACAGTCCCGTTTTCCAACACACCATTGAATATGGTGCTTCAGTAGGGCTTGCCATGGCCGTGGGCTCCAATGCGCTTACTGTCGGACCGAAGGTCGCCGAGAAAATCCTTCCGAATCTGACTTATTTCCGGATCAATATCAGTGCTGGAGAAGAGCAGCGGTACGGTGAAATCATGGGCGTTAAGGGTAGCTGGTTTCAGCGTGTGTGCGATAATATCCGTCATATGGTGCGAATCAAGCGGGAGAATAATCTGTCTGTCACCATCGGTATGCAGATGGTTCTGATGCCTGAATTTAGTGATCAGATCTTACCTCTAGCCAAACTTGCCTGCGAACTTGAGGTTGATTATCTCGTCATCAAGCACTGTAGCGACGATGAGTTTGGCCATTTAGGCGTTGATTATGAAGGTTATGAAGCCATTTACCCCAAACTGCGGGCGGCAGAGGCACTGTCTACCAACAAAACAGATGTTGTCGTTAAGTGGAGCAAGATTAATGCCAAAGGCACGAGGAGCTATCAAAAGTGTTATGGCCCGCCGTTCCATATTCAGCTAAGCGGAACCGGGCTTGTCGCGCCATGTGGTATGTTATTTAATGACCGCTACAAAGAAAAATACCATATCGGCAATATAGTTGAAGAGCGGTTCAAGGATATTTGGCAGTCCGAGCGATACTGGGAAGTGATGAATTTTCTAAGTTCGCCTGGGTTTAATGCCCAGAAAATGTGTGGCTCCTTGTGCCTGCAGCACAAAACGAATGAAGTTCTGGATGGCCATATGAAGGGAGAGGTCGAATTTGAGCCCCACAGCGACCCGAATCCACCCCATGTCGAATTTCTTTGACAGGTTAAGCTGGCGACAACGGAGTTGACCGACGGCAGGGCTTAACACCTCGCTATTTTATATGTGCACATGACGACCGTATCAAAAGTAGATAGTCCTCCGTGAAGAATCCCTAACGCACTGAACTACAGTTATTTTTGACGGTAATGCCGGGTTAATAATTGCAAGAAAAAGGCTAATGCAAGCCACTTAACTTGCAATTTGCGTTTGGCTTTTTGACGTGATTCACTGT
>JAJFIJ010000071.1 GCA_021775105.1 Rhodospirillales bacterium
TTCACCAAACGAATACGTAAATCTTGTGAAATTGTCATGGATAAATCTCCCTTGCGAATCAATATGCGAGGGAATCACAAATTGTCTTAATAAGGAATCAATCAATTCCATTTTGATTCATTTATTTTCGGAAGTGCTCTAATATGGTCGAGTTGCATCTTTATGATTCCTCATTATGACGCCGCCAATGTAAATTGAGGTTGACCGCTAATCCAATAAATATTCCGGCAACAGACTGATCGGCACGCCCTGATAACAAACGGGTCGCAGGAAACGCCGGATGGCCATGGTACCGACCGAGGTTGCACCGAAATTGGTGCTGGCTGGATACGGTCCGCCGTGGACCATCGCATTACAGACTTCAACACCCGTCGGAAAACCGTTGACAAGAATGCGTCCGGCCTTGCGTTCCAGAATTGACAGAAGTTCTTTTGCAACGGGATTGTCATCTTCATCGAGATGAAGTGTGCAGGTGAGTTGACCTTCCAGACTTAACGCAATTTCACGCAGTTGTTCAACGTTACGGGCACGTACGATCAGGCCCAGCGGTCCAAACACTTCCTCTCCCAGACCTTCGTTGGAAAGCCAGGCGTCTCCAGAGCAGGTATAGAGATAAGGAGAGGCCTCGCGTGTCGAACAGGATGTGCCAATCAGTTCCCTGACGGCGGTATCTTTGCCGGTTCTGGCGACACCTGAGCGATAGGCATCGGCGATACCATCCGTCAACATTGTTTGAGGGGCGACAGCCGTAAGGGCAGCAGCCGCTGTTTCTGTAAAGGCATCGGCGTCCGGTCCGTCCAGAACAATGGCTATTCCGGGGTTGGTGCAAAACTGCCCGGCACCCATGGTCAGTGATGCCGACCAGCCGTTAGCGATTTCCGCACCCCGGTTGGCGATCGCTGCGGGCAGGATAAACATCGGATTGACGGACCCCAGTTCTCCGAAGAAGGGGATGGGGTGTGGCCGCGAGGCACAAAGATCAAATAATGCTCGCCCGCCGGCAAGAGAGCCGGTAAATCCAACAGCATTGATCAGGGGATGCTGGACCAGTGATGTGCCGACGTCGCGTTTGCCGCCCTGAATCAACGAAAACACGCCGGAGTGAAGGCCAAGCGCCTTGATGGCCGCGTCTACCGCTTGTGCAACAATGTCAGCGGTGCCGGGATGTGCCGAATGTCCTTTGACGACGACCGGGCATCCGGCCGCCAGTGCGGATGCCGTATCGCCGCCCGCCGTCGAGAAGGCCAGGGGGAAGTTCGATGCGCCGAATACCGCTACCGGCCCGATCGGTCGCTGAACCAGCCGCAGGTCCGGACGCGGCAAGGGCTGACGGTCGGGCATCGCTTCATCATGGCGAATATCAAGGTGATCGCTTTTTTCGATATATCGGGCGAATAATCGAAGTTGCCCAACAGTTCGTCCCCGTTCACCTTCCAGGCGTGCCGCCGGAAGCCCGGTTTCCTGAGTGCCGATCTCTGTAATGTCGGCACCGCGCGCTTCGATCTCATCGGCAATCCTGTCAAGAAACGCGGCGCGTTCGACCGGACTGGAATATCCGTAACTCCAGAAGGCATCCTCTGCAGCTTTCGCGGCCTGATCAACCAGATCAGGCGTGCCCGCGGCAAATTCATGCGCGGGGCCATGCGCCGGTTCGGACGTAAAGGTCGATGAGCCGCTAGCCCATTCACCGGCAACGAGGTGGAGATTTTTGAGCATGTAAATTGGTTCCTGTATTTCAAAATTTCTGATTTGCAGCCTGGTATCTAGCTCTGAAAGCCATATAACCGGACCGGGTTGTCGACGAATATCTTGTGGCGAACCGAATCTGTTTCGGCCCACGCGTTGACCAGATCCAGTAAATGGACATCATCGGGATAAGTCTCGGCAGACGTCGCCATGTTATGTGGAAAATTGGTTCCCCAGATAATCCGCTCCGGCGCGTGTTTGATCAGGGCCCTGGAAAGGGTGGCAACGTCCTGATAATCGGGATAACCGGTTATTGACGTCTCATAACAACCGGCCAGCTTGACGTAACAGTTGCCGCGCTCAACAAGGTTCAGAAGTGCCTTGAAAGCCGGACTGTCGACCGCTACCGGCTCAAGAAATTTTCCAGTGTGATCGATGACGTAATTGCCCTGAATTTTCTCAAGAAGGGGAACATGTTCGACCATATTGCGACCGTCAAACTGTACAATCAAACTCCAGCCAAAGGGATGAACCCGGGCGTTAACGTCCATTAGTCCATCCAGCCCCATGGCACCTTGAAGGATATCCATGATACGTGCACCACACACTCCCCGAGCGCTCATGGCATTGATGTCTTCATCAGAAATATCAGGGCGAATGGCGACGATGGCCCGTGCAGAGTCGCCGAAATGGTCCAGGCCTTCCAGTATACAACGGTTGTCGAACTGATAGGCGTTGCCTTGCGTGATCACCACCCGGTCGATGCCGAGCCATTTCTGAACTTTTTCATAATGCCCAATCAGGGCATCCGGCGGCGGGTTTGGGCCACCTGGCTGACCTTCATATTTGGCACTGTCGAAGAGATGTATATGGCAATCCACGCTTCCTTGCGGCAGCGCAATTTGGGGTGGTTGGCCTTCCAGCGTTCTGAACATCGGGAACCCTTTGTGATTTACTTTGGTGCGAATTCTTCGAGAGCACTACGATTGATATCAATGCCAAGGCCCGGCCCGTCAGGAACCGTCACCATGCCGTTTACATGCTCTATCGGTTTGGAAATGATGGCTTGCCGGAATGGGTTATGCGTTCTGTCAAATTCCAGATAGGGCGAACGCGCTTCGTGCGATGGCGGTGCGGGGGGAATTATGGCGTGAAAATGGAGTCCTGCCGCAAGTGCAACTGTTGTTCCCCACACATGTGGAACCAGGCGAACATGATGTGTATCAGCCAGCGTGATAATCTTGCGGGCCTCGCTCAGTCCTCCAACGCCGCAAACATCCGGCTGAATGATATCGACAGCCCGCGCGTCAAGCGCCTGGGCAATGGCCCATCGCCCGTGCCAGGTTTCCCCACCCGCTACGGGAATTGGCTGTGCCCTGCGAATGCTCTGATAAGATGACAACGCTTCGGGAACGACGGGTTCTTCAAACCAGTCGATGCTGTATTGCGCCGCCCGGCGACCGATTTCGATGGCATCAAGGGCATCGTAACCATGATTGGCGTCGATCATGAATGCAACATCGGGACCAATGGCTTCGCGAACGGCCCTGATGGTGGCGATATCACTTTCTATGCCGTAACCGATCTTGATTTTGACGGCTCGAAATCCTTCGGCGACATACCCGGCCATTTCCGCGGCACAATGGTTGGTATGGTCTTTGCCTTCGGGGCGAAAACCGCCGGTTGCATAGGCCGGGATTTCGGTACGGTAGGCACCCCCCATCAATTGATAAATCGGGGAATTGAAATGTTTACCGGTAATATCCCAGAGTGCGATGTCAATTCCGCTAAGCGCAGTATGAATAGGTCCGCGCTGACCTTGATCACGGTATTGATTGTAGACATCCAGCCAGATGGGTTCGATATTGAGAGGGTTGCGCCCAATGATCATCTTTGCCATCGATTTGACCACGGCGGCGTTAATATCGGCTGGACCCAGACATTCTCCCCAGCCAATGGTCCCGTCTTCGCATACAATTTCGACCAGACAATGGGTGCGTGTATAAAACGTCGAAAAAGAGGACTGAAACGGCGCATCAAGATCGTGATTGAGCAGATGGGTCGTTATTTCGGTGATGCGCATTTTTTTGTTCTCTTCAGGTCAGCTATACTTTTTTACCAGCGGGGCCAGCATCTCGTGTTCTTCCGCCGTCAAATCCGTAAGCGGAGAACGGACAGGCCCGGCATCCTGGCCGATTATCCGCATGCCAGCTTTGACAATTGATACCGCATATCCGGTTTGACGATCCCGAATTTCGGCATAGGGGAAGAAAAATTCCATAAGCAGCCGTTCGATTGTGTCCTTGTTATTGTCACGCACCGCATTAAAAAACTGTAGAGCCATTTCCGGAACAAAATTGAATACAGCCGAAGAATAGGTGGTCACTCCCGCCGCGCCATAGGCATCGGCAAACAGTTCCGCCGTCGGCATGCCGCCAATATAGGTCAGCCGGTCCCCGAGTTTGGCGCATATTTCCCGGACCAGTCCAATTTTCCCGGACCCATCTTTGAAGCCAATCAAGTTAGGGCACGAGTCGCAGAGCCTCATCAGCGTTTCGGCATTGATAATTGAATTGTCACGATTATAGATGATGACCCCGATCTTGACCGAATCGCAAATGGCTTTGACATGTGCATACAGTCCTTCCTGCGTTGAATTAACGAGATAAGGAGGCAGGACAAGCAATCCGTCTGCTCCGGCCTTCTCGGCTTCTTCGGCAATACTGATCGCGATTTGGGTTCCGTATCCACAGCCACATATGATCGGCGTGTCATCAGCCACTTCCTTGGCGGCGCGCAGCGTATCGATGACTTCTGCAGGGGTTAACGAAAAGAACTCACCCGTACCGCCAGCAACAAACAAGCCTGCGGCATCGTAATGCGATAACAGAGAAACATGGTCCTGATAGCTTTTTTTGAGAAATTTGAAATTTTCATCAAAGTGGGTTACCGGAAAAGAGAGCAACCCGGAACCCAGTTTGTTTTTGATTTCTTCTGTTTGCATCATTGTAACCACCTCAAGGGAAAACGGGTTTCTTGAATTCTGAACTTCCGGCTTTCCTAAAGAGGTATGATGACTATGTCAATATTGATATTATCTCTGTTGAAGATTTGGTGTTGACAATAAAAAGTCAGCCAGCAAGGGCGATCAGGCGTCGATACCGTTCCTGGCTACCTATGAGGTGGACGCGCATGGCTTCGCGCGCCGCCTCAGCATCGCGGTTGCAAACGGCCTCCATGATGGCGCGATGCTCGTCATTGAGACGCTGTTCCCTGCGGGTGACATCTTCAATGCTCTCGTCAGGGCGCTTGATCTGGGATCGGGGAATTGTACGCTGCCCGAGAAATTCCAGAAACTTGGTGAACTGGGAGTTATTGGTCGCATCGGCGATGGCAATATGGAAGGCAAAATCCAGATCCACTTCGGCCGCGGTGCCTTTGG
The DNA here is from genome assembly GCA_021775105.1 of Rhodospirillales bacterium. GTDB lineage: Bacteria > Pseudomonadota > Alphaproteobacteria > Rhodospirillales > Casp-alpha2 > JAJFIJ01. Next base: position 5,129 of record JAJFIJ010000071.1, read on the forward strand.
CGACATTCAGCATATCTTGAAAGCACTCTCTTATGCGGGCTTCCTGGCCGGGAGAGCAGCGTTGCGCAGCAATGGCGGCGGCCTCCACCTCAACGGCCGCGCGCAATTCCAGGGCCTCGACAATTGAAGAGACACGGCTTGGATCCACATCCAGATACCGAAAGCCATCATTCCGGGCAGGCGCATCCAACACAAAAACACCAACGCCGTGACGGGCCTCAATCAATCCATCTGCTCGTAGTCCGGCTACGGCTTCACGAATGACAGTGCGGCTAACGCCAAATTCTTCAACCAGTTTCTGCTCAGTGGGAAGCTTGTCGCCAGGCTTAAGGGCTCCACTGGTAATGCGTTCGCGAATCTCCTTGATCAGGGACTGCGTCAGGTTCGGGCGACGCTGGGTTTTTGCCTGTTTTGCCACGATGCCTACCATTTCTCCAAGGTGCCGAATTAAGACATACTATATCTCAATTGAAAAGTATGTAAATATCAGTTGACTTATATTATTAGTCATCATATGACTTTCTTGTCAAAATTCCAAATATGTAAATGAATTGTTAAAAAACAGGAGGAGAACAACGTGTTTATCAAGAAACTCAAGCTAACCCGTTCGGTGACTTTGACAGCTGCGGCAATTGCCGTATCGATGACTTCAGCTGCTACTGCCGCTGAGTGGAAGGGCTGGAATATCCATAAGCCCGGTTACCCGAATACGGTAGCCATGGATAAATTTGCCGATCTCGTTAAAGCTAAAACAAACGGTAACGTCACAGTGAAAATGTTCCATTCAGGTGTGCTTGGCAGTCAGCCTGATGCGATTGAGCAGGTTCGCATCGGCGGCTTGGCTATTGGAAATTTTAATTTGGGTCCGATTGGTCCGATGGCGGCTGAAGCAAATGTCGTCTCCTTGCCGTTCATCTTTAAAGACATGGGGCATATGCACCGTGCCCTGGATGGTGCCGCTGGCGATAAGATCAGCGCAGGCATGGAAAAAATCGGACTGATCGCTCTGGCCTGGTACGATTCAGGCGCGCGTTCTTTCTATAACTCCAAAAAGCCGATCATGACGCCTGCTGACGTGACCGGCCTGAAAGTTCGTGTGATGAACAACGAGCTGTATTCCGGCATGATTTCCGCGTTGGGTGGCAATCCATCACCAATGGCTTTCTCGGAAGTTTATCAGTCCCTGAAAACGGGCGTTGTTGATGGCGCTGAAAATAACTGGCCATCTTATGAGTCAACAGGTCACTTCGAAGTTGCCGGCTATTACTCCCTGTCGCAGCACCTGATCATTCCAGAATGCGTTTGCGTCAATGCAAAGGCCTTTAACGGCTTGTCTGCGGCGGATCAAACAGCGGTCAAGGAAGCAGCACGTGAGTCTGCTGTGTTGCAACGTGAACTTTGGGAAAAACGGGCTGTTGCCAGCCGTGAAAAAGTCATGAAAGCTGGGGTCAAGTTTAACGATATCCCCAACAAAGCAGCGTTTATGGCTGCGATGGCTCCGGTACATACCAAGTATCTGGCTGCCAATCCGGACCTGGTTCCCTTGGTCAATCTGATCAAAAACACCAAGTAAGTTCCTCCCTGAATGGTCATCGGCAATTGCTGTTTTAGAGAATTGTCGATGACCATTATTGTTTATACTCTCGGATAATTTGTTATTGCATTGATCGGGATTGGTTCATGTCTGACGAAAAATCTCCCTACGACAGATCAATATTTGATAAAATTCTGGACGGCTTGTCTGACGCTTGCTCGGTGATTACCAGCGTCGCACTGGTTTTTATGACCGTAATTTTTGGCTGGCTGGTTTTTGGCCGCTACGTCTTGAACTCCACGCCGACCTGGGTTGAGCAGGTTTCCCTGTTGCTGGTGGTGCTAATCGGATTTCTGGGGGCCGCGATCGGCATACACAAGAACACCCATTTGGGCGTTTCCTTTTTTCGAGACATAAGCCCAAGGCCCGTGCGTCGTAGTTTTGAATTCATCTCGCATATTATGCTGATGGTTTTCGGTATCGTAATGATGGTCAACAGCTACGATCTTGTGGTGTTCAAGTGGACCACTCAAATTCCTTTAATTCACCTTCCTGAAGGCCTGCGTGCCGTACCAATTATGTTGTGTGGCGCTTTGACATTTCTTTTTTCCGTCGGACACCTGATCCACTTTTTCAAGGGGATCGAGGAAGAGTCCGATATAACCGAATAATAACAGGGTAACGTTCATGGGCTTACTGGTCTTGATGGGTGTATTTGCATTTGGCGTCGTAATCGGCTTGCCCGTGGCATTTGCGTTGGGTATTGGGGCCGTATCGGCCTTTTACTTCGAGGGTTTGCCCCTGATTGTTGCGTTTCAGCGGATCATATCAGGCATCAACGTCTTTTCCCTGCTGGCCATTCCCTTTTTCATTTTTGCCGGCGAATTAATGTTCCACGGTGGCATTGCCGCCCGGCTGGTGCGATTTGCCTCTTCGGCCGTTGGCGCCATGCGGGGTGGCCTGGGCATTGTTAACGTATTTTCCTCAATGCTGTTTGGCGGTATCTCGGGTTCTGCAGTGGCTGATATTTCCGCCCTGGGTTCCATCCTGATCCCGGTGATGAAAGAAAAAGGATATGATGACGACTACGCCGTGAATGTGACGGTTACATCGTCCATAGCCGGAATCATGATTCCGCCCAGCCACAACATGATTTTGTTCGCCGTTGCAACTGGGGGCGGAGTGTCGATTTCGAAACTGTTTATGGCAGGCGTCGTACCGGGCGTCGTGATGTGTTTATGTCTGGGTGTCGCGGCATATGTGATCGCGGTAAAGCGCGGCTATAAAGCCGAAATCTTTCCCGGATTCTCAGCTTTGCTAATGCACTTCTTCTCCGCGTTACCAGGCCTGTTTACGGCTGTTATCATCGTCGGAGGTGTGTTGTCTGGTATATTTACGGTGACGGAATCCGGCGCTTTCGGGACATTGTATGCGTTTGTCGTAACAGTTGTAGTTTATCGCGCGCTGACCTGGGAAAACTTCAAAATTGCCGTTGTCAGTAGTGTACGAACTACGTCGATGGTCTTGATTCTGGTCGCCAGTGCTGCAGCCTTCGCCTACATGCTGACTTACTATCAGGTCCCCACACGGATGATCGATTTTATGAACGGTGTTTCAGACAATCCGATTGTTATCTTGCTGATGATTAACGTTATGTTGCTTGTCCTTGGGATGATCATGGATATGGCAGCGCTGATTTTAATCTGCACGCCGATCTTTCTAC
>JAJFIJ010000072.1 GCA_021775105.1 Rhodospirillales bacterium
CATAAATACCTTCCGGGAGCTGTCCCTGTCGGGCTCGTGGGCTCGGCATATGGCGCCCACCTGCATCAGCAGGCCACAGAAGATATTTCAGGCCAACGGTTTTGCAGCTCCGCCGACTTTTTCCCTCCAACCGATCAGGGCGTAGATCAGTTGTCCGTGACCTCCATTGATGCCGAGAAGCAACACTTGCGCGAACGGGCGCGTCAGACCCGGTCGGAGATCGCCACTGCGGCGTCTTCCGGGACGCAGGCCGGGTTTGAAGGAAAACTTGCCGGTCTTTTGCATGAATTATCGAACTGGCAGGTCATTTCGGGATACCTGGCCCTCGGCGATGAGATCAATCCGCTGGCGGTCATGGAGCAATTTCGAAAAATCGGAAAAACCTGCGTGCTGCCGGTTGTTGTCGGCAGGGGGCGGCCATTGATTTTCCGGGAATGGGAACCGGGAAACGCGCTCGAAGACGGTCCGCTCAAAACCCGCCACCCGGTTGCCGCGGCGGCGGAGCTTGATCCCGATATTCTACTGGTGCCGCTACTGGCTTTCGATCGCGACGGTTATCGGCTCGGTTGGGGGGGCGGGTTTTATGACCGCACGCTCGGCGGCTACAGCGATCGGGGGCGGAGCATTACTGCAATCGGCATCGCCTACAGCGGACAACAGCTTGATCAAGTTCCTCATGACGCCTATGACCAGCGCGTCGATTTTGTGGTGACCGAAACCGGCGTTGTCAGAACAGATCAACGGACGAAAGCACTAAAATGAAGATATTGTTTGTCGGTGATGTTGTCGGGAAATCCGGGCGCAATGCGATCGCCGCACATTTACCCGGTCTTCGCGAGCGCCTTGATCTGGATTTTGTTGTCGTCAATGGTGAAAACGCCGCCCACGGGTTCGGCATCACCGATAAAATCTGCGCCTCGTTCTATCAGCTTGGTGCCGATGTTATCACCACCGGCAACCATGTCTGGGACCAGCGTGAAATTATGAACTACATTGGCGGCGATCCGAAACTGCTGCGCCCGCTGAACTACCCGGATGGCACGCCGGGCAACGGGTTTGGCATTTATCAGGCGCGCAACGGCAAGAAGGTTCTGGTCATCCACGCCATGGGGCGGTTGTTCATGGATCCACTGGATGATCCGTTTTCCGGGGTTGAACAGGTATTGGCGAAATACCGGCTGGGGGCCGATGTGCAGGCCGTGCTGGTCGATTTTCATGGTGAAGCGAGCAGTGAAAAACTGTCGATGGGGCACGTTCTGGATGGACGGGTCAGTGCCGTGGTCGGAACCCATACACATGTGCCAACGGCGGATTATCAAATCCTTGTCGGTGGCACCGCCTATCAGACGGATCTTGGTATGACAGGGGATTACGATTCCGTAATCGGTATGAAAAAACGTACCGCATCGGAACGCTTTACGACGAAACTTCCCCAGGGCCGGCTGGAACCGGCCGAAGGTGAGGCGACGCTTTGCGGATTATACGTTGAAACCGATGACATTACAGGGCTTGCCAAATCCGTCGCACCGATCCGGGTCGGTGGGCGGTTGTCGCAGGCGCAGATGTCCTGAAGATGAAGGGCTGACCTTTAGGCCAGCCCTTCGGATAACAGGATTTTAGTCCAGGCTGTGGACGAACCGGTCTACTTCGCTTCTCAGTTTTTCAGCCTGTTGGGACAGTTCGCTTGAGGCTTCCAGAACCTCGTTGGCGGATTGCCCGGTCTCACCGGCGGCTTGTGTAACCAGGACGATATTGCTGGTCACTTCCTGGGTGCCGTTTGCCGCTTCTTCCGTGTTTCTGGCAATTTCCTGTGTCGCGGAACCCTGCTCTTCGACGGAGGCGTTGATGGTCATGGCGATCTCGTTGATGCTGTTGACGATCTTACCGATCCCTTCAATGGCACCGACCGAATCCTGGGTGGCGTTCTGGATGCCGGAAATCTGGCCGCCGATCTCTTCGGTCGCCCGGGCGGTCTGGTTGGCGAGATTTTTGACTTCGCTGGCGACCACTGCGAATCCCTTGCCGGCTTCTCCGGCGCGGGCGGCTTCGATGGTTGCATTCAGGGCCAGCAGGTTGGTCTGTTCGGCGATATCGGTGATCAGTTGCACGACCTCGCCGATCTTGTCGGCGGCTTCGGCCAGCCCCTTGACCTTGGCGTTGGTCTGATCGACCGCTTTGACGGCCTGCCTGGATATTTCGGAAGACTGATCAACCTGATTTTTGATTTCGCCGATGGAGACCGACAACTCTTCTGCCGCAGAAGAGACGGTTTGAACGTTCAGCGATGCCCGTTCGGCAGCGGCAGCGACATTGGAAGCCTGTTCAGAAGTATGGTCGGCCGTCGACGACATGCTTTGCGCCGATGACTGAAGTTCCGTGGAAGCAGCCGAAACCGCGCCAACCACACCGCCCACACTGGACTGGAATTCCTGCGCCATTGTCTTGAGCAGTTCGTGTTTTTCGTCCTCCGCCCGTGCCGAGGCGGCGGCCTGCTCGGACTCAAGCGTGTTCTTCTCGATTATGTTCTGGCGGAAAATTTCGACCGCATGGCCAATCGCACCGACCTCGTCCTTGCGGCCAACGCCCGGCACGTCAATGTCTGTTTGACCTTGGGCCAGATCGCTGACGGTGCCCGCCAAATCGCTGATCGGATTGGCGATTGCGCGTACCGAAACAAAGGTGATTAACGTCAGCACGGTGCCGAGCACAACCAGCGCAATGATCAGGTTACGGCTGATTGCCGAGCCGCGCGCCAGCTGATTGTCGATGGCCGACGCAATTTCAAGGACGCCGCGGGTTTCACCCAGTTTCCAGTCGTCCTTTGGCGTGTCGGCGCGGCTGTTGTGGCAGTTGACGCAACCCTGGGCGACCATGGTATCGGCAATGCCGACCCGCACGATTTCGCGACCGTCACGGATATCCTTGCGAACGAATGTAGTTTTGGGGTCTTTTGACAGTACGGCCCATGCCTGCTTCTGGAAATCATCGAGTTTGCGGTCAGCCCGGTTGGGAAAGGGATAGGGGCTGTACAGTTTGACCCGGGTATCTTTCTTGGCCAGCAGATCGCTCATATCGTGAATGAAGGTGGCTGGCAGCGGGACTCCATTGTTCATGGTCTTGTGATCGAAGCTGGGTTTCAGACCTCCGTTGGCAAGAACCTTTTTGATTACGTTCCGGGTGTAATAACCGCGCATGGTTTTGAACTGGGAGGCAACCTGGGTTGCTGTCTGGATGGCGTCCTGACGCGCATTTTCAGCCAAATATTTCGGCATGAAGATGGCGGCGGCAATAATGGTTAAGACAACGGCAATCGGAATCGGTAATACGAGTTTCCAGAGGATACTCTGAGATGTCTTGTTCATAGCAGTCCCTTTCAGGTTATAGGCGATCTGGTTTTTCTGATTCAGTTTTTTGATAACACGCCCTGAAAACGTTTCTTGATTTTGGATTAATCAGCCTGACCCAATTGGGACCAGAAGGCTGTTGTCAAACGGGATAGTAACATCAGAAACTGTGTGGTTATTTTTCCATTTGTTTCCTCTTGCAACAGGTCGGACACAATCGCCGACAAGGGTGTCTTTTCATAACGTCTAATTGTTGCCATATTGTGCTGTCATTAAAGACGATCGATTTTCTGCCTTAGCCTACGATATGTGGAGCGTAGAGTTCAGGAAATCACAGAATATAGGGGTACATGAGGAATGGCAGGCCATTCAAAATTCAAGAATATTATGCATCGCAAGGGCGCACAGGACGCCAAACGCGCCAAGATTTTTGCCAAACACACCCGTGAAATTACTGTCGCTGCAAAGATTGGCGGAGCCGACACGGAAATGAATGCGCGCTTGCGGTCTGCGGTTGCCGCGGCGCGGGCACAGAATATGCCCAACGACAATATCAAACGCGCCGTCGACAAGGCCGTTGGTGGTGCCGACGGGGTCGATTACGAAGAAATCCGTTATGAAGGTTATGGCCCCGGTGGTGTTGCCGTCATTGTTGAGACCCTGACCGATAACCGTAATCGCACGGCATCTGAAGTGCGCGCCGCTTTCACCAAACTTGGCGGCTCGCTTGGTGAAACCGGAAGCGTCGCTTTCATGTTCGAGCGGGTCGGAATGATTATCTATGCGGCTGACGTGGCGAGTGTGGACGATATGTTTGAAGCCGCTCTTGAGGCTGGCGCAAGCGATGTGGAAAGTTCGGAAGAGTCACATGAAATCATCTGTGCACCTGATGACTTCTCCATCGTTCGTGACGGGCTTGAGGAAAAATTCGGTACGGCTCAGGAATCGTCGCTTGACTGGAAACCCCAGAACACGGTTCCTGTTGATGAAGATGCTGCCGGAACCCTGTTCAAGCTGCTTGATGCGCTGGAAGACAGCGACGATGTCCAGCGGGTCGCCGCCAATTTTGATGTCGCCGACGACGTGATGGAACGGCTCAGCGTCTGAGGAGAGACTTTATGCGCCTGATCGGGTTTGACCCGGGGTTACGCAATACCGGATGGGGTGTCATTGCCGTTGAAGGTAACCGGTTGAAACATCTGGGGGATGGGGTTGTGCATACCGATGCCAAACTGTCGCTTGCTGAAAGACTGGTTCAACTGCAGGTCGGACTGGTCGATGTGCTGACCCGGTTTCATCCCGACGAGGCGGCGGTTGAGGAAACATTTGTTAACACAAATGCGGTATCGACTCTGAAACTGGGACAGGCGCGCGGAATTGCCCTTCTGGTTCCGGCTTCTCAGGGGATACCGGTTAGCGAATATACACCAAACCTGGTCAAGAAAACTGTCGTCGGCAGCGGCCACGCGGCGAAGGAGCAGATACAGATGATGGTACGCACGTTGCTGCCCGGATGTGAGATCAAATCCGCCGATGCCGCCGATGCGCTGGCGATTGCCATTTGTCATGCCCACCATCGCGACAGCCGCGCCCGTGTCGCCGAGATGGTGGTGGTCCGTTGATTGCCCGCCTGAAAGGTCTTGTCGATGTGCTCGGCGATGACTGGGCGGTAATTGACGTTAACGGTGTCGGTTATCTGGTGTTCTGTTCTTCACGGACGCTCAGCCTGTTGAACATCGGTGAAGCTGTGGCACTGGAAATCGAGACCCATGTTCGCGAAGATCATATTCATCTCTATGGGTTTATCGATCTCGGAGAGCGGGACTGGTTCAAGCTGCTGACGACAGTGCAGGGTGTCGGTGCCAAGGTCGGCCTGGCCATTCTCGGTGTGTTGGGTGCCGATGAACTGGTTCAGGTTATCGCTTCCGGAGACAAGGCGGCGATCACCCGCGCGCCGGGCGTCGGGCCAAAGCTGGCAGGCAGGATCCTCAGCGAGTTGAAAGACAAGGTCGGTGCGATGGCGCTTGGTCCGGCGGCTTCGCAAGGTGTCCGGATACCAGCGGCGGAGGCCCCCACTGGTGCGCCGGGAAGTTCCAGTGTTTCGGATGCGACCTCGGCGCTGGTCAATCTCGGGTATTCCCCTTCAGATGCATTAGGCGCCGTGTCTCGTGCGGCCAGTCAGATAGAGGGTGAAGCTGATGTCGAAACACTTATCCGCGCCGGACTTGCCCAGTTGGCTCCTGCCGATGTGCACTAACGATAAAAAAGCGCAGGGGTGTCTGGCGATATGAACGATCAGGATCGAATGGTGACGCCGGAAGAGACCGCCCAGGAACGTGAAAACGATTTCCCCGATCCCGGTATTCGTCCGCGCCAGCTTGATGACTTCATTGGCCAGAAACAGGTCCGTGAAAATCTCTCGATTTTCATACAGGCTGCGCGCAAACGCGACGAAGCGATGGATCATGTTCTGTTTCACGGCCCGCCGGGCTTGGGTAAAACCACGCTGGCGCAGATCGTCGCCAACGAACTTGGTGTCGGTTTTCGCGCCACCTCCGGGCCGGTTATCGCCAAGGCCGGTGATCTGGCGGCGATCCTGACCAACCTTCAGGCCCGGGACGTTCTGTTCATTGACGAAATTCATCGTCTCAGCCCGGTGGTCGAGGAAATCCTGTATCCGGCCATGGAAGATCGCCAACTGGATTTGATTATTGGCGAAGGACCGGCGGCACGCTCGGTCAGGATTGACTTGCCGCCGTTTACGCTGGTCGGGGCGACGACCCGTTCGGGG
>JAJFIJ010000073.1 GCA_021775105.1 Rhodospirillales bacterium
GAGTTATTTCCTGAAAAAAGCTGCAAAGCTTCAGAAAGGGGCAACCGACCCCGGTAAGGAAGTGGCTGGCAAGGTTACGATGAAACAGTGTCGTGAGATCGCTGAAAGCAAAATGATCGATCTGAACGCACATGATCTTGATCAGGCCGCGAAAATGATTGCAGGAACAGCACGTTCCATGGGTTTAGAAGTGGAGGGTGCATAATGGCCGCCAAGGGTAAACGTCTCAAAGGTGCATACGATAACATAGACCGCGAATCGACCTATGACGTCGATTCCGCTGTCAAGTTGATCAAGGACTGTGCATCGAAGACCAAATTTGATGAAACGGTTGAGATTGCAATCAATCTTGGTGTCGATCCGCGGCATGCTGACCAGATGGTTCGTGGCACTGTTGCCCTGCCCAACGGTACCGGAAAATCGGTCCGGGTTGCTGTGTTTGCGCGTGGCGACAAGGCGCAGGAAGCGACCGACGCCGGTGCGGAACTGGTTGGTGCTGAAGAGCTGGCCGACGCCATTCAGAAAGGCGAAATGAATTTCGAGCGCTGCATTGCGACGCCTGACATGATGGCCGTAGTCGGTCGTCTGGGTAAAGTTCTCGGTCCCAAGGGACTGATGCCAAACCCGAAACTGGGCACGGTTACTCCAGATGTTGCAGGTGCTGTTAAGGCCGCCAAGGCCGGACAGATTGAATTTCGTGTTGAAAAAGCCGGAATCATTCATGCCGGAATTGGTAAAACCAGTTTCAGTGAAGAAGCCATCAAGGAAAATGTGGTGGCCTTCGTTGGGGCGATTACCAAGGCCAAGCCAAGCGGCGTCAAAGGGACGTATTTGCTGAAAGTCAGTCTGACTTCGACCATGGGGCCGGGACTGACGATCAACGCTACTGATCTGGCGAGTTAACGCCGGATAAAAGAAATTCCCTTGCGCTTCGGCGTAAGGGGGACAGGAAGCAGCTGATAGAACTGCTTCCGACCTGTCCGAGACTGTAGGTGCCGTGTTTTACGGTTTAAGGGGAGTTCCCGCCTGCATAGGCAGTGTAAAAACCGTTTTAGTGTTCTCGCAACATGTAAACGGCTTGAACGATGCACTGGACAGGCGTGTTGGTTCCGGATCGGACGACCCAACGGGCCGAAAGAACTGGAGCCATTGTGCAACGGCATATTGCCCGCGTGGTGTGGGTGAAATGTCAAAGAACTGGAGACGTTAAGTGGACCGGACACAAAAAGAAGACCTGGTCGCTTCTCTTCGCGCAACGTTTGACGAAACGAACATGATCGTTGTCACCCACTATACCGGGCTGACAGTAGCGGAAATGGGCGACCTTCGTGGACAAATGCGGGAAGCGGGCGCGAGCTTCAAAGTGACCAAAAACCGGCTCACACGTCTTGCCTTGGAAGGCACGAAGTACGAAGGCCTTAGCGAACTGTTCACGGGTCCGACGGCAATAGCCTATTCGGAAGATGCTGTGGCGGCCGCTAAAGTTGCTGTCAAATTCTCCAAACAGAACGAGAAACTCGTCGTTATCGGCGGCGCTCTTGGTTCGGAGATGCTTGATGTTGACGCGGTCAAGGCGCTGGCAACATTGCCGTCGCTGGACGAACTTCGTGGCAAAATCGTTGGCCTGCTCAATGCGCCAGCAACCCGGATTGCAGGTGTGCTTCAAGCCCCTGCCGGACAGGTTGCCCGTGTGATCGCTGCCCACGCTGCCCAAGAATAAGACGACTAGTGAATACCGGTTTCCAGTCAAGTTTAAATGTTCAAGCCTAAGGAGTTATTGAGAAATGGCTGATTTACAGAAAATTGCAGACGAACTATCTGCTCTCACCGTTATGGAAGCTGCTGAGCTTTCCAAAATGCTCGAAGAGCAGTGGGGCGTTTCCGCCGCTGCTCCGGTTGCTGTTGCAGCAGCCGCTGGTGGAGCTGCCGATGCCGGTGGAGCCGCTGAAGAGAAAGAAGATTTTGACGTTGTTCTTGCTTCCTTCGGGGAAAAGAAAATCAACGTCATTAAAGAAGTACGCGGCATCACGGGTCTCGGCCTGAAAGAAGCCAAGGAAGCGGTTGAGTCCGCGCCGACGGTTATCAAGGAAGGTGCCAAGAAAGACGAAGCCGAAGAAATCAAGAAAAAACTTGAAGAAGCCGGCGCGACTGTCGAGCTCAAATAACAGAGCTCCCACTCAAGGACCTTGCCGGGCCTTGAGCGTGTAAAAAGACCAGCAGCCTGACGGGATTTTCCCGTCGGGCTGTTGCGGCAAATAAGACCCGCCGGAGATTCCGGCAGGATCAAGACCAGGTGTCCGCCCGAAATGGCTTTACCGCAGCCGGGAAACGCGAACATCTTTGAATCGCTGGACGTTCAGTTCGTATGAACATTCCAGTATATCGCTGAGATTCTTTTGTCCGATAGCGGTCATCGAACAAAAGGGTCCCTGAATATTTTGTTGGTGAAGGTACTGTAATGGCTACTTCCTTTACGGGTCGCAAGCGCATTCGCAAGGACTTCGGACGTCTGGCGACTGCTGTTGAAATGCCCAATCTTATTGAAGTTCAGAAATCATCTTATGAAAGTTTCCTGCAACGCGATGTCGTTGCAGCGGAGCGCCACCAGGCTGGCCTGCAAGAGGTCTTTAAATCGGTTTTTCCGATTAACGATTTCTCCGAACGCGGGACTCTTGAATTCGTATCCTACGAATTTGAAGAACCCAAATACGACGTTGAGGAATGTCAGCAACGCGGCATGACCTATGGGGCACCGCTCAAGGTAACGCTGCGTCTTGTCGTCTGGGATATCGACGAGGAAACCATGGCGCGTTCAATTCGCGACGTGAAAGAGCAGGACGTCTATATGGGCGATATGCCCCTGATGACATCCAATGGCACCTTCGTTGTTAATGGAACCGAGCGCGTCATCGTCTCGCAGATGCATCGTTCCCCTGGCGTGTTCTTTGATCACGACAAAGGCAAAACCCATTCTTCAGGTAAATACCTGTTTGCTGCGCGGATCATTCCGTATCGTGGCTCTTGGCTGGATTTTGAGTTTGACGCCAAGGATCTGGTTTACGTGCGTATTGACCGTCGCCGTAAACTTCCGGTCACAACCTTGCTGTTGGCCCTGCAAAGCGAAGCAAGTACTAAAGCCATTGCTGCCGCCGAAAAAGCAGGCAAACAACTCAGTTCTGATGAGATCTCGGGGATGTCGCCGGAAGAAGTCCTGAACTATTTCTACAACACAGTACCATTCACCAAGGTCAAACGCGGTTGGAAAACGGCTTTTGAGGGAGATCGCATTCGCGGTACCAAGCTGATCGCTGATCTGGTTAATGCAAAAACCGGAAAAACGGTTATTGAAGCAGGCAAGAAAGTAACGCCGCGTCTTCTGAAGCAGCTGGAAGAAAAAGGCCTCTCGGAAATTCTGGTTACCGATGAAGACCTGATCGGACGCTACGTCGCTGAAGACATTGTTAATGCCGAAACCGGTGAGGTTTATCTGGAAGTCGGCGGTGAAATCACTGAAGAAGTTCAGGAAGTGCTGGAAGGTGCCGGGATCACCGAGATTAACACGCTTGCCATCGACCACGTAAATGTTGGCCCGTATATCCGCAACACACTGGCTGTTGATAAAAACACCAGCCGCGAAGAAGCGCTGATCGATATTTATCGTGTCATGCGCCCGGGTGAGCCGCCGACGCTGGAAACGGCTGAAGCCCTATTCAACAGCCTGTTCTTTGATTCCGAACGCTACGATCTGAGTTCTGTTGGTCGTGTGAAGATGAACTCCCGTCTGGAGTTCGAGACCGAGGATACGCTCCGTATTCTGCGTAAAGAGGATATCCTTGAAGTAGTCCGGACTATGGTTGAACTGAAAGATGGCCGTGGCGAAATAGATGATATTGATCACCTCGGTAACCGGCGTGTCCGCTCCGTTGGTGAATTGATGGAAAACCAGTATCGGGTTGGCCTGCTGCGTATGGAGCGCGCCATTCGTGAACGTATGAGCTCTGTAGATATCGATACGGTCATGCCGCATGACCTTATCAACGCCAAACCAGCCGCCGCAGCTGTTCGCGAGTTCTTTGGTTCGTCTCAGCTTTCCCAGTTCATGGATCAGACCAATCCGCTTTCGGAAATCACCCACAAGCGCCGCCTGTCTGCGCTTGGACCGGGTGGTCTGACCCGAGAACGGGCCGGGTTTGAAGTCCGTGACGTTCATCCGACTCACTACGGTCGTATCTGCCCGATTGAAACGCCGGAAGGCCCGAATATCGGTCTTATCAACTCTCTGGCGACTTTTGCACGGGTCAACAAATACGGCTTTATTGAAACGCCTTATCGCAAAGTTGAAAACAGCAAGGTTCTTGATGACGTCGTCTATCTGTCGGCGATGGAAGAGGGCCGTTACACCGTTGCGCAAGCCAACGAGCCGCTTGATAACAAAGGCAAGTTTGCCAATGATCTGGTGAGTTCACGTAAAGGTGGCGACTACCTGCTGTCGATGCCTGAAGACATCAACTACATTGATGTCTCTCCTAAACAGCTGGTTTCGGTCGCAACGGCATTGATTCCGTTCCTTGAAAACGATGATGCCAACCGCGCGCTGATGGGATCAAACATGATGCGTCAGGCAGTGCCGCTGATTAAGGCGGAAGCGCCGTTCGTTGGTACAGGTATGGAGAAACCGGTCGCTCGGGATTCAGGTGCAACCATCGTCGCCAAACGTTCCGGTGTTGTTGACCAGGTCGATGCAACCCGTATCGTTATTCGTGCCGAAGACGATGGCACGCACATCGATACCGGCGTTGACATCTATAACCTGCTGAAGTTCCAGCGCTCCAACCAGAACACCGCCATCCATCAGCGTCCGCTGGTCAAGGTTGGTGATCAGGTCAAGGCAGGCGACACCATCGGTGATGGCCCGTCAACGGATCTCGGCGATCTGGCTCTCGGGCGAAATGTGCTTGTCGCGTTCATGCCGTGGAATGGTTACAACTTCGAAGACTCTATCCTGATCTCCGAACGTATCGTTCGCGACGATGTCTTTACCTCAATTCATATTGAGGAGTTTGAAGTCATGGCCCGCGATACCAAACTCGGCCAGGAAGAAATCACCCGCGATATACCAAACGTTGGTGAGGAAGCGCTGAAAAACCTGGATGAGGCCGGCATTACCTATATCGGTGCCGAAGTTAAGCCGGGTGATATTCTGGTTGGCAAGGTGACGCCGAAAGGCGAAAGCCCGATGACGCCGGAAGAAAAACTTCTGCGTGCGATCTTTGGCGAGAAAGCATCTGACGTTCGTGATACGTCACTCCGTCTGCCGCCGGGTGTTGCCGGAACGGTTGTCGAGGTTCGCGTATTTTCACGCCGCGGCGTTGACAAGGACGAACGTGCACTTTCAATCGAACGTTCTGAAATCGAACGTCTCGCAAAAGACCGTGATGATGAACGTGCGATTCTTGAACGCAGCTTCCAGGCCCGTTTGATGTCACTGCTGTTGAACAAGAAAGCCGTTGGTGGTCCGAAAGACCTGAAGGACGGTACTAAACTGACAACAGAAGTGCTTGATCAGTACACCGTCGGCCAGATGGCACAGATTGTTATCGCCAATGACAAGGCCATGAAGGACGTCGAAACCCTTAAAGCGCAGTTCGAAGCAGATATTGCACGTTTGCAGAAACGTTTTGAAGACAAGGTCGATAAACTGCAACGCGGGGATGACCTGAGCCCCGGCGTGATGAAGATGGTCAAAGTCTTTGTTGCCGTGAAGCGCAAGCTTCAGCCGGGTGACAAAATGGCCGGGCGTCATGGTAACAAGGGTGTGATTTCGAAAATCATTCCGGTCGAAGATATTCCCCACCTTGAAGATGGAACTCCCGTTGACATCGTGCTGAATCCTCTCGGTGTGCCGTCTCGTATGAACGTTGGTCAGATCCTTGAGACCCATCTTGGTTGGGCATGCAACGGATTGGGTCGGCAAATTGGCGAGATGCTGGATGTCTACCGTGCTAACGGAGTTGATACCAAGCCGATCAGGGGCAAGCTGAAGGAAATATACGGACCTGACGTTTACAAGGAAGACATTCAGAATCTGGATGACAAGGACGTCCTTGAGATGGCGACCAACCTTCGCAGCGGTGTTCCGATCGCCACGCCGGTATTCGATGGTGCGGTAGAGAAGGATGTTGTTGATATGCTGGAGTTGGCCGGACTGGATGGTTCAGGTCAGGAAACGTTGATTGATGGCCGCACGGGTGAGACTTTCGCCCGCAAGGT
>JAJFIJ010000074.1 GCA_021775105.1 Rhodospirillales bacterium
GTCGGATATCAGACATTTTCTGGATGTTGATCAATACGACACGGGCACCCTTCGCCAAATCCTGACCCGGGCGGGGGAGATGAAGGTCGATCTCAAGGACGGTAAACGCGAACTGCCGCTGCTTGGCAAAACGCTGGTGGCGATTTTCGACAAGCCGTCTACCCGCACCCGCGTATCCTTTCAGGTCGGCATGCAGCAGATGGGCGGTTCGGTCATTGTCATGAACGAACAGGAAAGCCAGCTCGGTCGCGGCGAAACCATTGCCGATACGGCCCGTGTGCTGTCGCGCTATGCCAACGCCATCGTGATCCGCACGGATGACCCGCAGAAGCTCCATGACCTTGCCGACCATGCGACGATTCCGGTGATTAACGGACTGACCGATGCATCGCATCCCTGCCAGATCATGGCGGACGTAATGACGTTTGAAGAACATCGTGGCCCGATTGCCGGGCGCACCGTTGCCTGGAGTGGCGATGGTAATAACGTGGTGACCAGCTGGATTCATGCCGCCGTGCGGTTCGGGTTTACGCTTCGACTGGGTTGCCCGGACAGCCTGCCGCCGAACCCCGCTGTCCTTGCCTGGGCAAAGGCGCAGGGCGGCGATATCCAGATTGCTGACTCGGCAGCCGATGCTGTCGCCGGGGCTGATCTTGTGGTCGCCGATACATGGGTCTCTATGGGCGATGAAGATGCAGCGACACGCTGTCAGATCCTGTTGCCCTATCAGGTCGATGCGGCGCTGATGGCAAAAGCCGACAAGGACGCATTGTTCATGCATTGCCTGCCGGCACATCGGGGTGAAGAGGTTACCGAGGAAGTCATCGATGGCCCGCAGTCAGTGATCTGGGACGAAGCGGAAAACCGTCTGCATGTGCAGAAAGGCATTCTGAACTGGTGTCTTCAATAACCCCTCACGGAACGGTTACCTCGGACGGGCTGACGGTTACGATTGACGATATTCGTGGCGTGGAAGAGCGTGCCGCACGGGCGTGGCCGGAGACGGATCATCGGATGCTGGGTGGCTGGCGGCTTCGTCATTCACCGGGGGTGCCCAATCGCCGCGCCAATTCGGTGCTGCCGATTTATCCCCCTGTGACAGAAAATGTGCAATCCGGCATCGCTGATGTTGAAGCCTTTTATGGCAGACACGGTCTGCCATCGCGGTTCATGATTTCGCCCGCGTCAATGCCGGTTGATCTGGACCGGGTTCTGGAAGAGCAAGGGTATCATATCGACGCACCAACGGACGTTCAGTGGGCCGATAGAGAAGAGGTTGGTCAACGGGCTGCTATCTGCCATGACGTCAAGATGTCAACCGGGCCGGACCTCGACTGGATGGGGGTCTATATGGAAGGCGTCACCGACCGCCATGAGATCGAACGTAAAACCGAGTTAATCCACCGGATCGGGGCGGAATCCGTGCTTGCCCGGATCGATGTGGATGAGCGACCTGTCTGCGTCGGTCTTGGCGTTCATGATACGGGCTGGACCGGTGTATTCTGTATGCATACGCTCAGCGACCACCGGTGGCAGGGATATGCCCGTTCCGTACTTGGGGCACTGGCGGCCTGGGCGCGGGACCGGGGGGATCGGAATATGTATCTTCAGGTCGAGCG
This sequence comes from Rhodospirillales bacterium, assembly GCA_021775105.1. GTDB lineage: Bacteria > Pseudomonadota > Alphaproteobacteria > Rhodospirillales > Casp-alpha2 > JAJFIJ01. The sequence goes on from JAJFIJ010000074.1 coordinate 1,620, forward strand.
CAGCAATCCCGGCGCGCGCGCCTTTTATGAACAATCCGGGTTCGGGACCCGCTACGGTTACCATTACCGCACCAGAGAGACCTGATTTGACCATGACCGAAACAATCCTGCCGTTTGGCGATTATATCCAGCCCTTCCAGATCGAGGACCTTGGCCTTCATGGTCGGCTGGTGCGGCTGGGGGATGCCCTGGATCAGGCCTTTTTGCGTCATGGATATCCAACCGAAATATCCGATCTGCTGGGTGAAACCATGACGCTGGCGACGGTGCTGTCCGGCGCGATCAAGTATGAAGGTGTGTTCACCCTGCAGGTTCAGGGGGATGGCCCGGTCAGTCCGTTAATGGCGGACCTGACCAGTGACGGTGATCTCAGGGGATATGTGCGCTTTGATGAAGACAAACTGACCACAGCCATTGCCCGTGACGGCGCGATGGTGCCGAGGTTTCTCGGTGCCGGGCACATGGCGTTCACCGTTGATCAGGGGCCGGATACGGAACGCTATCAGGGGATTGTTGATCTGGCCGGTGAAAAGTTGACTGATTGTGCACAGAATTACTTTCGCCAGTCCGAACAGCTGGAAACGGCGATCATTGTCGCGGCGGATACGTCAGGGCCTGCCGGCGCGCGGAGTGCTGCGTTGATGATCCAGCGCCTGCCGGCCAATGCCGAAGGCACCTATGTGCGTGATGAAGAAGACGAAGCCTGGCGTCGCGCTGTTATTCTGATGAGCAGTGTGACGCCCGATGAACTGCTTGATCCGGAACTGTCGGCAAGCAGTCTTCTGTATCGCCTGTACCACGAAGACGGCGTCAGGATTTTCAGCATCAAACCGGTTCGCCATGCCTGCCGATGTTCTGAAGAAAAGGTCAAACGCACCCTGGCGTCGTTCCCGAAGGATGAAATTGCCGAGATGGCGGAAGACGGAATGGTTTCGGTGGTCTGCGAATTCTGTAAAACCGAATACGTTTTCCCGGTCGAATCGGCCCGTTAGACAGGATCGGGTTTTGTGCTTTGACGGATAAAATGATGGGGTGGATGATACCCGGAGTCGATGTCCGCGATTGAGCGGACACCGGTCGATAGGTTCTGTTTGTTATTTAGTCAGTTTTGACCCTAAGTGGTCTCCACGATGACTTGGTCAAATGGTTTGTTACCCCTTTGCCACGGGCAAAAAAATTCGCCGGGCACGACGACGTGCTAGTCTGGTTGTTTTACAAGGCGCAAATATGGCTTCAGTGTCTTCCAGCCGTCTGGATATTTCTCTTTGGCCATCTCATCCGTTACTGCCGGAACGATTATTACGTCGTCACCATGTTTCCAGTTAACCGGCGTCGCAACTTTGTGTTCGGCCGTAAGTTGCATGGAGTCGAGGACCCGCAGGATCTCGTCAAAGTTTCGACCCGTGGTCATTGGATAGCTCATGGTGAGTTTAATGTTCTTATCCGGTCCAATGATGAATACAGTACGGACCGTAGCATTTGTCATCGCGGTTCTGTTTTCCATGCCTACGTTTTCATCTGCCGGAAACATGTTGTAGAGCAAAGCCACCTTGAGGTCCGTGTCAGCAATCATGGGGAAGTTTACTTTTGTGCCTTGGGTCTCTTCAATATCGTTCGCCCATCCGGCATGATTTTCCACAGGATCGATACTCAACCCGATCACCTTGCAATTGCGTTTCTCAAACTCTGGTTTTAGCTTCGCCACGTAACCCAACTCAGTCGTGCAGACAGGAGTGTAGTCTTTAGGGTGTGAAAATAGAATACCCCACCCGTCACCTAACCACGCGTGAAAGTCAATTGTGCCTTCTGTTGTTTCAGCTGAAAAATTCGGGGCCTGGTCATTAATTCTAAGTGACATTTTTCTACTCCCTGTGGGTAGCCATTCTCAATTCGATTTGAGTATCATCGTGAAACAGGAGATAGGTCTCCCACAAGCTAAATATAAGTCAAATTCGCCTAATTCATTCAATTTTTAGTGATGCCTTCTCTTGGCGCAACCCGGACTCCATCTCACACCTGAATTTATGTTCGCAGTTGCAGGGAAATCAGACATTGTGTTCTCACGTTATGTGTCAAAGCACAGGATCGATACGGATTTCCCGGTTCAAGCCGCGTGGGCATCGACGATCTTCTGAAGCAGGCCCGAATAATCGTTGAATGTTTTGGTTTTCATTCCGGCGATTTTGCCCGCGTCGTCCCATTTGCGCACCATTATGATTTCTCCGAAAAACGGGTTTGTCTCGAACTCGGCAACCTCTTTTGCGGTCATTGGTCCGCCCTGAAGAGACAGCGAGTGAATTGATGCTGCCGACAGCTGGTCAAGATAGCCGGGGTCGGTGGCGCACAGATACCGCTTCGCCGCGACATGAAAGCGAACGCAATCTGTGATGATGCGGGGGAAGCAGGATTTCAGCATTTCGGCGCCGGTGGCGTCGTGATACCGATCTTCGGTATCTTCCGGAGAGTAGATGCCGAATTCGCCGGTATAGTGGCCGATATCGTGAAGCAGGGCGGCAGCTACCAGCTCATCGGGTGCACTGTCCTGTTCGGCTAATCGCGCCCCTTGCAGCATGTGTTCGGCCATGGAGACCGGCTCTCCCAAATAACTTTCCGCGCCACGGCGGGCGAAGATATCGCCAAGAATGGACACGATATTTGTTTTGTTCGGCGGTATTTGGGTCATCGGCTGGCTCCATTCGACAAGTCGAACAATAACCCTTCACCAACACATTTGAAACAAGGTGTAAAAGTTGCATCGGCCAGACTGGAAAATTTGCGGGGGGCAGGGGACAGGCAGGAACGTATGATCATTGGTCAGGATGTCCATGATCGCAAACTCCGGCTTGAGCCGCCCCGCCCGCTCATGTCAGTATCGGGATCACGATATTTCATCAGGAGTCGCCCTTAATGCCAAATGCCATGAAGATCATTTTCTCAGTGCTTGTCACCGGTCTGCTGGCCGGAGGCTGTCAGACCCCGGCCCAGACCCGGACCTTTGCCGATATTACCTTTGCCCACCTGCAACCCCTGAACATCGATGTCGCCAAGGTTGAGGTGGAGAATGTCTATAAGGCCGGGGCAGAGCCTAATCATGTTGAAGACCGGTTCCCGGTGTCGCCCGCGAAGGCGCTGGAACGCTGGGTCATTGACCGGCTGAAACCGGTCGGCGGACCAGACAGCGGCACGTTGCGTCTGGTCATCACCGATGCTGGCGTTGTTGAAACAGAATTGGCGAAGGACACCTCGACCAAGGGCGTGTTCACCAAGCAGCAGTCACACCGTTATGATTTACAGGCGGGAGCGCGACTGGAAATCTATGATGCGGCAGGAACGCGGTCGGGATACTCCACCGCCAAGGCAACCCGTTCGGTGACCACACGCGAAGACATCAACCTGAATGAACGGGAAAAAATCTGGTTCGGTGTGACGGAAAAACTGATGGCGGATTTTAACCGGGAAATGGAAAACAATATCCGCCAGTATCTGGGGGCATGGTTGAAATAGGGTCCGTGCCGATCTGCTCAACAGCAATCATGCATCATCGGACGACATGCCTGATTGTCTGGTGCGGTCGCGGATTTCGGTAACAAGTCCGTCGGCATCTTGTTCAATCCTGTCGAGAAGTTCTTTTCTCGCCGTGTTCAGCGGGATGTAATTACCACTCCAGCGAACGATTTCAAAAATTACCGGTGCCAGTGCCAGCCCTTTGTCTGTAAGCGTGTAAACATAACTCCGCCGGTTTTGTGGATCGCGCGCTTTTTCAACAATCTCTTCCGCTTCCAGGTGTTTCAGGCGATCAGCGAGGATGTTCGTTGCAATGTGTTCACCTGATTCAAGAAAATCGCCATACGTTTTTTTGCCATGCAACAACATGTCGCGGATGATCAGCAAGGTCCACCGATCCCCGAACATATCCATTCCATAAGCGACCGGACAGCCGGTCTGTCTGTTTTTGTTTTGATTGCTCATTTTGACGCCGTGCAAAAAATACTTGTAAAAAGCAAGTGAAAAGATTAATTGTAGTTAACTTGTAAAAAACAAGTGAATGAATTTAATCTTTCCAACCCGAATATCAAAAGGAGAATTTCATGTCTGCTAAAGCTTTTGTTTATACAGAGCTACAGATTTCTGTCCCATTTGCCGACGCACCATGGCGTGACGTAAACGCCTCGCTGCGGGTTCAGCCGGGGTTACTCAACAAAACCTGGCTCGCGGGGGTCGCTAACAATTCGCTCGGCGGACTTTATGTCTTCGACAGTGTTGAAAATGCGCAAAAATTTGTGACCGGATATTTTCCGGGCGAAGCGGCAAAATTCGGTGCGCCACAGACGACACGGATTTTCGATGCGGAAATTGTTAAAGAGGCCAGTCGGGATATCAACTCGCCACATTTCGGCGCGGTACTTTCGCAAAAACCCGGCGCCTTCCTGTACACTGAAGTCCAGATCAGCGTGCCGTTCGAAAAAGCTCCCTGGAAGGCCCGCAATCCAGTGCTGAAGGAAGCGCCGGGACTTCTTGCGAAAACCTGGCTTAGTGGACTTCACTCCAACTCGCTTGGTGGGCTGGATGCCTTCGATACGGTCGAAAATGCCACGGCATTTGCACTGAATGAATTTCCGAAAACAGCGCTCGCCCTGAATGCGGCATTCACCACCCGGGTTTTCGATGCTGCAGTAGTGGAGGAGGCAAGTCGCCAGCTGCGCTCGCCCTTTTTCACATGAAGACCGGGTATCTGATGGAGCTGGACAGGTTGGTGAACGGTCTTGATTGTCGTCTGCGGACGGGAGATGCAGGGAGGCCAACACCGGAACGGATCAAGGCAGGCCAACAACGTGGTCTCCTGTTGAGGTCGCAGGCATTTCGCCTGATTGCAAATCGTCTCATTCGTTATCTGTAGGCAGGTGAACTGAAAAAATTCGCGATCCGAAATCGGCAAGGTTCTGGATAATTTGAACAAAAAAAGCCGGAGAGCAAAACCGCTCCCCGGCCTATTTGTTTCTATCGTTGCAGATTTAGCGAACGAAGGTAATCGAAACCCGACGGTTGCTCTTTTCAGCCATACCGTCAGCCGTGTTAACGGCAGGGGATTCCTCGCCGTGACGGGATTTGCTGACGGCACTGCGCGGAACACCAAGACTCATCAGGGCATTGCCAACTTCGACCGACCGGGCGCGTGACAGACCCAGGTTATAATCCTTGTCACCCTGGGTGTCCGTGTGACCGGCAACCCGAAGCTGACTTGGCTTGCGCAGACGGAAATCTGCGAAGGCCTGTTTCAGGACGACCATAGCTTTGTCATCAAGCTCTGCGCTGTCTGATGCGAAGTAGACAATGTATGGAACCGGCATCGGTGCGGGTGGAGGCGCCATCTTTTTCTTCATTGGCTTGGCTTTAACCGCAACAACAGGAGCTGCTGTCTGGATCATCGCATAGGCCTTTTCGAAACCGGCTTTGCATGCAGCAATGTCGTCGGGCTGATTGTTTTCTTCCTGTTCCTGCATCCAGCAGTCAAACATGGCCTGCGCCTTGGCAGCAGCATGCGGGGTTTCATCCGCGCCACCTTTCCAGAGTTTGTCGATCAGTTTTTTGCGTGCTGCTGAAATATCGGTTTTGGCGCTGTCAGGAATCATGCGCTCTGAAATCGGCTGCGGGCCGACATCTTCGCCCATGGCGGCAGACTTGGCCTTGTCGACGAAGTATTGGGCATCAAGACCGTCATCTTCAGCTTTTTCCATTTTGGCCAGATTCACATATTCCTTGTGAAGGCCCTGCTGGAACGCGTTTCCTTTGGAAGGCATCATGGCCGTCGAATCTGTATCGACATATGTCGAACACCCGGACAGCGCGAGTATGGTGGCTCCCGCAATCGATAGTAATTTAATTGATTTCATCGGTGGGCTTCCTTTTCCTGTTCCCATAACGTTGATCTCTGAATTTTGTGGTCCGGTACATCCGGTCCCAACCCCAAGCGTTCTAAAGATATTCAGCCAGTGGTTCTCTCGCCGATACCCATTTTTCGTTGTTCGTTTACTAAATACGACCGTGTTCGGTAATCATACGGTGACTCGGTCCTGCTTATCAAGGACCTGAATCAATTCCCTGAAAAATCCTTAAAATCCTTTAGCTTCCGCCGTTCCCCATCATCAGGGTTACCATCGATTTGAAAAACGCCATAACCCGGTCAAGCACCGCCATTTCATGGGCCTGACGTGATTTTTCCGAGTTCTCCTTATCGGCCTTGTACGTGTCATAGGATTCCTGGCCCTTGGTTACGGCCGTCGTCGACGATGAACAGATCATGGTGTCGCCGTCCAGTTTGCAGACGGCAATTTCCCCGGTCTTGCGATTTAACCGCCAGGCGACGGTTTCAGTCGCCTTGACGATCTGAAAGTCTCCGGTTTCGCTGGCCAGCACAGGGAAAGTCGGCACCGACAGAATTATTGCCGAGGCCATAATCCCGACGATACAACACAATCGCCCTAAGCCCTGCCTGAAAAATCCGGTTTTCAATTGCGTCTCTACTCATAAATATAGGGTTACGATCTGCAACCTACAGGCTTTACCTTACAGAATTCTGTCAACCATTGTGAACAGGAAACCGACGTCAGGTTTCTTATCCGCGCCAGAAAGTGCGGCTGAACAGCACGAAGATTGTAAACAGCTCCAGTCGACCCAGCAGCATGCCGCCAGTCATCAGCCATTTGGCCGCATCGGGCAGCGATTGAAAAGTTCCGGACGGCCCGGTGACCGGGCCAAGGGCGGGGCCAACATTGGCGACGGAAGTCGCCGCACTTGAAATCGCCGTCAGGAAATCAAGTCCCAGCATGCCAAGTCCAAGGGCCAGAATCGAAAACGTGAAGAACCACATGAAAAAGAACGACAGCACGGAGACGATAACTTCGTCGGAGATCGGGCGGCGGTTGTAATAGGGGATAAAAACACCGTGCGGCTGTAACAAATGATGTATCTGTGTGCGCGCCGCCGCATAGAGGATCTGAAAACGGAAGATCTTGATGCCGCAGGTCGTAGAACCAGCGCAGCCACCGATAAACATGATCATGAAGAACAGCGGATTGGCAAAGCTGCCCCAATTTCCGTAGTCGGCGCTGGCATAGCCGGTACCGGTGATGATCGAGGCCACATTGAAGGCGGCCAGCCGGAACGCGGTAAACGGATCGACACCGTTCATGGCCGTTAACCATCCGGCAACGAACAGGACGATCATGATA
>JAJFIJ010000075.1 GCA_021775105.1 Rhodospirillales bacterium
CGTTGGCGGAAACGGATCAGGGAAATCAACGGTATTGAAGTTGATGGTCGGCATGTATCAGGCACAGGCAGGCAGTATTCGGATCGACAATCAGGACATTCGCCAACTGGATCCTATCGAACTTCGACATGCCGTTGCCTATGTTCCCCAGAATATTGAATTTTTCTATGGCACGGTTGCCCAGAACCTGAGATTGGCACATGCCACGGCCAGCGATGAAGATATGCGATGGGCCTGTTACAAGGCGGGTGTTCTTGATGAAATTGAAGCGATGGAGCAGGGATCCGGCAAATGGAAGCGGTCAGGTTTTGAAGTTCGAATTGGTGATTCCGGAGCCGGCCAGATGCCGACCAGCGTCCTGCAACGCCTGAATCTGGCACGTGGGTATCTGAAACGGTCACCGGTCATGCTATTTGATGAACCCGGCAACGGACTTGATTTTGAGGGTGACCAGACGTTCATGCGAATGATTGATGAGTTGCGCTATAATACGACTTGCATGATTGTCACCCACCGACCAAGTCATTTGAAGATTTGTGACAAACTTGTATGGCTTGAATACGGCAATGTCCGGGCCTACGGCCCGGCAGACGAGGTGTTAGCCCAAATGCCCAAAGATTTCCTGTGAGCAGTCATGAATGATGTAGCTGTTCAGGCAGATAGCGCAGATGTCCCGGGGAAAGTCCGGCGTGGAAACCGTCAAACGCGGTTCCTGGCGCAGTCTGTTATTCTGGAAGAAGCTGGAAGTTCGGTACTGATCCGCTCAGCCATGATTGCTATTGCGCTGGTTATTTTTGCCTTTTTGTTCTGGGCCGGAATCACCAATGTCGATGAAGTGGCTGTGACCTCTGGCGAGATCATTCCGACGGGAAAGGTTCAGTCTATTCAGCACCTTGAAGGTGGAATCATCGCCGAAATTCCTGTTCAGGAAGGGGAGTTAGTCGAAAAGGAGCAGGTGTTGCTGGCGCTTGATGCATCGGGTCCAATGACCGAACTCAATCAGGTTAAATCACGCCGCTCTTCGCTGGAATTGCAGGTCGAACGCCTGCGTGCAATCGGCACCGGACGCGAGCCGGATTTCTCTTTCATTGGCCCACAATACAGGGAAATGGTCGCTGATCAGCAGATTATCTACGAAAGCCAGCAGGAAGCCCATATTGAACGACAACAGGTCATCATTACCCAGATTGAGCAGAAGAAACAGGAACTGGCGCTTCTTGATGAACAGGAAGAAACCCTGTCCCGAAACGCCGATCTGTTACTTGAAGAATTTCTGCTGCGTGAAGAACTCTACAAGAAGGGACTGACAACGAAAATCGCCTACCTTGACTCCAAACGTGCCGTCAATGATGCACGCGGCGAGTTGTCCAATCTGATCGTCGACAGGTTACGGACGACAGAGTCCCTGTTGGAATCACGCAAAAGAATGACCGAACTGGATACCGACAGCCGTGAACAGGCTTTGACCCAGATGGGTGTGGTTACCAACGAACTGGCACAGGTCGTTGAGTCCCTTGAACAGATATTTGACCGCGTTCGGCGGCTAAAAATTCAATCGCCGGTTCGCGGGTATATCAAGGGATTGAAGGTCAATACGGTCGGCGGCGTTATCCCGGCGGGTGCTATTGTTATGGAAATTGTTCCCCTTGACGAAGAGCTTATCGTTGAGGCGCGCATCAATACCCGTGATGTCGGTCACGTGGAACTGGGGCAACCGGTAACTGTCAAGGTGACAACCTTTGATTTTGCCCGCTATGGCGGAATTTCAGGTGAGCTGAAAGAGATTTCGGCAACCACTTTCATTGATGAGACAACAGGTGATCCCTATTACAAAGGCACGGTCACACTGGACCGGAATTATGTCGGCTTTGATCCTGAACGAAATCAGGTGCTGCCGGGGATGACGGTTCAGGCTGATATCAAGACCGGGCGCAAAACGCTTCTGGAATACCTGCTGAAACCGGTTGTGAGCTCCGTCAAAACCTCGTTCAAGGAACGTTAGGAACCATCGAACCAGGGTTAAGAGTTTCATACATTTCAATTGCAAGGTCGATGACGCGCTCGGTTTCCGACCATAGCTCCAGTTTGGCAATGTCCTGACGACAGAACCAACGTGCATCCATTGCATCGCTTCCCGGTTGCAGGGCGCCACCTTCGACGGTTGCTGCGAAGTCGGTCAATGTGTAATGATAACGGATTCGGTCATGGTCGTCGGGCTGAATTGAATTGATCACATCGATCAACCCGATCAGCGACACATTCAGACCGGTTTCTTCCTGAACTTCGCGTTGTGCGCACGTTTCCACTGTTTCGCCCAGTTTCTGTCTGCCTCCCGGCAGACTCCAGCTTCCCTGACGTGGTGGATTGCCGCGTTTGATGAGCAAAATACCGTCTGGTCCGAGGATCACGACGCCTACACCAATCATCGGGTATTCGGGGTATTCGCGTCTCGTCATGGCATTAAACCAGTTTTGTAATTTGCGCGCGGATCGTTTCGTATTACACTGTTGTATCCTTGGCACCAAGTTTTCCGAAGTTTTCCGGGTTTACAATCTATCAGTGCAGGTTGGACGCGATTAGATATGAAAGAGGAACAAGAGCGTGAGTGAAATCCTTCAACGTCGCACCTACAAACCGGGAGAGATAATCTTCAAGGAAGGTGAAGAGGGGAACCTTGCCTATGTTGTGCAGGAAGGAGAGGTTGAGATCGTCAAAGTAATTGATGGTGAGCAAAAGATTCTTGGTACCGTTGGCAAGGGAGGGATGTTTGGCGAAATGGCTTTGATCGACTCGAAACCGAGAATGGCCAAGGCCCGCGCCAGCAAGGGGTCAACCATCATTGTCGTTACGCGCGGGATGTTTGATCAGAAAATGTCCAAGGCGGACCCGTTTATCCGGGGTCTGCTCAATATACTTGCCGACCATGTTCGATCGATGAGTAAATAGATTTTCGATTTCATCAATCTAATCATCGACGTTTGGTACACGACCACCCTATGATGCTTCTGAAATGAAAAAATCACGCGATCCCAACACCATGTCCCG
>JAJFIJ010000076.1 GCA_021775105.1 Rhodospirillales bacterium
TTTCAGGGGGGTTAGGGCATTGAAGCGCAAATCAGGCGTGCTGGACAGGAGATCGTTTTGTTCAATTGGCGCACGCGATTCTTTAGGACGGGCGTGGTTTTTGCCGGGGCTTGTCGGTTTTTTTCCAGCCGTTTTCAAGCCCGGCACAGAAAGTCTGTAATTTTTCGATTTCGTCCAGATTTGCACGGGTGGCTTTGCGAAATTCCTGCCGGTAGCTCTGAAGTTCCAAATCCACCAAATTGATCTGACTTCTCAATCGGGCGACTTCGTCATTGTGGGCATTGCTCTGGCGGGTCAGTTTTATGACATGGTCGTTAACCAGCTCCTTGCTCAGAAGCATAGCCTTGTTGGCAATTTCGTTTGCTGTCCACAGCGCAGCAGCGGCAACAATCAACGAAAGAAGCGATATTGCGATACTGAATGCCATTTCCCAATCCTAAAGGCGTCGATGCAACCGGATTGCAGGTGAAACGGCTGCAACCAACGATTCGCTGATTGTTACCCAATGAGGCATGATTTGTCTGTGTTGGAGCGCACAGGTCGGGATCGAAACGGGGCTCTATGAAAATCAATCAGAAGTTAAGGGGTTAAAATCGTTGCCAATTTCCAAAGTATCACCTATCCACCGCATTATTTTCAGAACACCAATCCACAAGGGCGCATCGTCCGGTTTATGCCCGAAGCGCCATTTTTATGGGTCCGTCGGTGCGTCCGTTAATGAATTGATCAAGATATGGATTGCCAGAATTATCGACTTCTTCGGGTGGACCGACCCAGATGATTTTACCGCCGTACAGCATGGCGATGCGGTCGCCGATTTTCTTGGCCGACTGCATGTCATGGGTGATGGTCATGGCTGTCGCACCAATTTTCTGATTTACCGCGACGATCAGGTTATTGATGACGTCGGCCGTGATCGGGTCCAGACCAGTGGTCGGTTCGTCAAAAAAGATAATTTCCGGGTCGGCGGCAATGGCGCGGGCCAGACCGACCCGTTTTTGCATGCCGCCGGAAAGGTCGGCGGGAGAAAGATCTATGACATTTGTTCCTAGACCAACCAGAGACAGCTTTTCGGCAGCCACATCACGCGCATCACGACGACTGATCGTGTTGTCAGCCAGCAATCCGAAGGCAACGTTTTCCCAGACCGGAAGGCTGTCGAACAGGGCGGCGGCCTGAAACAGCATGCCGATCTGATGGTTGACCCGTTCACGACTGGTTTCGTTCAGACCAACCACGTTTTCACCATCAATCTCAATCGTTCCTTCGTCCGGTGTCAGCAGGCCCTGAATACATTTGATGGTCACCGATTTTCCGGTGCCCGATCCACCAATGATCACAAGCGATTCACCGACCCCGACATCCAGGTCAACGCCGTCCAGAACGACCTTTTGCCCGAAGGCTTTTTTGACACCGCGAAGCCGGATTTTTGCAGCAGGGTCACTCATTTGGCAAAGAAGATTTCAGTCAGGATATAATCGAAACAGAGAATCAGGATAGAGGCCGAAACCACGGCATTGGTCGTCGCCATGCCGACGCCCTGCGCGCCGCCCTTGGAGTTATAGCCATGATAGCACCCCATCAGCGTGACGATGAACCCGAAGACTGAAGCTTTGACCAGACCGGAAATCACATCGTCCGCCTCCAGGAAGTTCCAGGTGTTTTGTAAATAGTTCGACGCGTTGAATCCCAGCTTGTAAACAGCGACCAGGTATCCGCCAAACACGCCAATAATATCGGCGATGAAAACCAGCACCGGCATCATGGTCAGCCCGGCAATCAGGCGCGGGGCGACCAGATATTTCATCGGATTGGTCGACAGTGTTGTTAAGGCATCAATCTGTTCGGTCACCCGCATGGTGCCGATTTCGGCGGCCATGGCGGCACCAATTCGCCCTGCCACCATTAGTCCGGCGAGCACGGGGCCAAGTTCACGGGTGATCGACAGGACAACGACGTTGGCAATCGCGCCTTCTGCCGAAAACCGCGCAAAACCGGTGTAGCTTTGCAGCGCCAGAACCATGCCGGCAAATACCGCCGTCAAACCGACGACGGGCAAAGAATAATAGCCGATTTCAACCATCTGCTTGACGATAATACGGCCGTAAAACGGTGGGCGCAGGCAATGGCCGACTGCACTGGCGGTAAACATCGTCAATCGCCCGGCGGTCGCCAGAAAGGCCAGAAACACCCGACCGACAGTCTGCAAAAAATTCATCTGGAAATCCCCGTCATTCGTCGCTTCCTCCTTTATAGACGCGGTGGTAGCGCCTGCCCAGAGACGTCAGCACTTCATATCCGATCGTATTGGCATCCCTTGCCATATCATCAACCGTATGATGGGGGCCGATCATTTCAATCCATTGCCCGGCGTGGGCAAACTCTTCGGGGACATCACTGACATCAAAGGTGATCAGGTCCATGGATACCCGCCCGACCAGCGGAACGCAGTGCTCACCAATGTAGCCACAGGAATTGTTGGACAGGGATCTCAGCACACCATCGGAATAGCCGACCGGAACCGTTGCGATCCGGCTTGGTTTTTTGATGGCATATGTTGCCCCATAGCCAACGGTCTCAGGCATGTCTGCATCCCTGACCTGAACAATGCGAGCCTTCAGGGATACCACATCGCGCATCGGGTTCGGGTTCCCCGGTGACGGGTTCGCGCCATACAGGGCAACGCCCGGGCGGGCCAGATCGAAGTGATATTCAGATCCCAGAAAGATACCGGACGAATTACAGAATGACGCCCGGCCCATCGGAAGAATCTCACGCGCCCGGCGAAAGGTATTTAGCTGCGCAACATTTTGCGAAGACTGTGCCTCATCAGCAGATGCCAGATGACTGATTATATTCTGGATGTCCAGACCTTGTATCAAATCCGGCTCGTCGGCGATTTGGCCAAGCTCTTTCGGTGACAGACCAAGGCGAAGCATTCCTGTATCTACATGCAGGTCGCAGGGTAACGGAGTTTCCCCGCACCAGATTTTCCAGATTTTCGCTTCGTGCAAGCTGCCGATCACCGGGATCAGGTTGTTTTCTGTGTAGGTTTCTTCGGCACCCGGAAACATGCCGTTCAGGATATGGATTTCGGCTTTCGGCAGGATTTTTCGCAGCTCAATCCCTTCTTCAATATGGGCGACAAAAAACTCGCGACATCCGGCATTTGCCAATACAGGAGCAACTTCTTCCACACCCAACCCGTAGGCGTCGGATTTTACAACACCTGCACACGATACGCCGTCCAACCGCCTGCACAGTTCCCGGTAATTGGCGGCAACGGCCTCAAGGTCGATGCCTAATACGGCACCGGCGTGGGCGAGTGGGATATGCGGGTAAGCTGAACGGGTCATCACAAGTCCTGTTTACCCGCCCAGTGGCAAGTGATCAATCTGCATTCAGCAGAAATTCAGCCAACAAACTCAAGCACACAATCGAGCGAAGGTTCGCGCAGGGTCAGGCGGCGAGGGCCGTCGACCAATGGCAAACCCGAATCCTGCGCCAGAGAACGAAGGGAGGCAAGGTCGGTTGTCTGGATGGTTAAGGCACCAAAGATGGAAGCGCGAGAAGCCATGCAAGACGCGAGATCACCAAACCGTGTTTGATAGGCAGTTGGAGAGAGCAGCGTGATGGTTGCATCTTCCAGTTTGACGCTGAGGTTGTCACCGGAACCTTCAACCTGAGAATGGATCAGGCGCGCCAGATCAGCAGCTTCACGATCATGGCATTCGGACGCGATGACAAACTCCGGCATGCGCAACGCACCATTCCTGTGATGCTGCCATTCCGGCCGCCATACCAGTTCAGGTGTGCCATGTTCACAAAAGTAAATCCGCCCGCCTGGAAAAATATCAGCCCGAACCGTGACCGTGCGAAAATGGGCATTCTGCGGTCCATCGGGCAGGTCCACGGGGCGGAAAAACGATTTTGGCGGATCGCCAGCCATGCCCAGCGCCTGCAAATGGGTATAAGTTTCATCAACATCGGAAGTTTTGAAAACCAGTCCGTTAATGCCAACCGGCGCGTCCAAGACTTCTGGTCGAGTGGGTTTTTCGCCAATCGTTTCCGCGGGCAAGCCGATCAGTTCCAGATAGTCAGACCCGAACATCATCAAATGATTGATAGAACCGAGCGAGTGATACCCGCGCGCTGTCAGATGAAAGCCGAGTTTCCTGAAGATACTTTCAGACAGATCCATCTGGTAGTGCACATTGATGACTGCGTGATCAAGTTTGGGTGGATGTGCCATCGGGTTTTGCGGCACCAGTATTTTAGTCGTTGTGATAGGCGTCATAATCACCGAAGCGGGTGAATTCGCCGGTGAACTGAAGCTTGACGTCGCCAATTGGGCCGTGCCGCTGTTTGGCGATGATCAGGTCGGCAAGGTTCTTGATGTGACCGAGCGCTTCTTCCCATTTGGCTTCGCGCTCAAAATATTTGCCTTCGTCCTCTTCCGCTCGCCGCCCCGGTTTTTTGCGTTCCATGTAGTATTCTTCGCGGTAGACAAAGCTGACAACGTCGGCGTCCTGTTCGATCGAGCCTGATTCACGAAGATCGGACAATTGTGGCCGGGGCGGTTCACGGCTTTCTACCTGACGCGACAACTGTGACAGCGCAATCACCGGCACGTTGAGTTCCTTGGCCAGTGTCTTGAGGCCGCGGGTAATTTCCGAGACTTCCTGCACACGGCCATCGCTTCGTGAATTGGCGCTGCCGGAAATGAGCTGAAGGTAGTCAACAATGATCAGGCCGAGATTGTGCTGACGTTTAAGGCGGCGGGCACGGGTGCGCAATGCGCTGACCGTCAGCGCCGGAGTGTCATCAATAAAGAACGGCACCTCATGAAGCATTTGGGCGCATTGGGCGAGCTTGGTGAATTCGTCATTTGTCAGCAGACCCTTACGCATTTTGTCGGACGGAATGTTGGACTGTTCAGACAGGATACGACCAGCCAGCTGTTCGGCTGACATTTCCAGCGAAAAGAAACCGACTACCGCCCCTTCTTCGCCTTTGGAATCATGGAAATCCTTGGCCGCATTATAGGCAATGTTGGTCGCAAGCGCCGTCTTCCCCATACTCGGACGTCCGGCAAGGATGATCAGGTCGGATGAATGCAGGCCACCCAGCAGGGTGTCGACATCACGAAATCCGGTGCTGACTCCGGCAAGACCGCCTTCACGACGATGCGCGGCATCGGCCAGGGAAATGGCTTCGACAATGGCCGTCTTGAAATCCTGAAAACCACCTTCGTAATCGCCGGCTGTCGCCAGATCGTACAGGTTCTGTTCCGCGGACTCGATTTGCGCGGAGGCGACTGCATCAATGTCGCCGCCATAGGCCCGGTTGACCATGTCTTCGCCGAGGTTGATCAACTGGCGCTTGAGATACAGATCGTAAACGATTCGTCCGTATTCACCGGCATTGATAACGCTGGCCGCCGCACCGGCCAGTTCGCCGAGGTAGGCAGGTCCACCAATTTCGGCGAGGCTTTGGTCGTGTTCAAAAAATCGTTGCAGGGTAATGCCATCGGCAACCTGCCCGCGTTCGATCAGTTTGGTGATGGCTTCATAGATTTGTCCGTGGCGTTCGTAGGCAAAATGTTCGGGGCGCAGGAATTCAGATATCTTTTCATGCGCCCGGTTATTCAGAAGGATGGCACCCAGCAAGCCTTTTTCCGCTTCCAGATTGTGCGGCATGGTGCGGATTGAAGGCGTGCTTGCGCTATCGTGCAGGCCTTCCGGCTCGGGCATTTCTTCACCCCGTTCAAAGTCAGCATAGTCCGGCTCCGGTACCATCATCTGGTCGGCAGGATCGGCAGGGTCGGTCGGTGGCGGGGGAAGTGTGGTTGGCATGGCGCGGACCATACTGCTGAAATTAAATTGGCGATAGCGGATTCAGGGTGTTGATGGCGGTATAAAATATTGCAATGGGGATAAATTTTCGGTCAATGCTGCAACTTGTGGATTATGGGGAAAACCTATGAAATTTTTTACAAAAATCCGGAATTTCCCGTGACCATGCCTATTGACTTTGAAACGAAAACGGCGCGCCGGAAAGGCGCGCCGCAGACGAATTCCAGTGACCGAAAAGCTATTCGGTTTTTTCAGCGCCATCTTCTGCCGGAGCGTCAGGGACAGTCTCTTGTGCTTCTTCGGCAGCAGGCTCGTCAGTAGCGGCGTCTTCGACAACCACTTCAACGCCTTCGTCGAACATCGTTTCTGCCTGTTCAAGAACGGCTTCGTTGGCAGCCTCCTCGGCAATCGCCTGGGCTTCCTGTTCAGCCACTGACAGCATCGCCTTGCCGGTCGCGGCCTGGGTTTCTGCTTCTTCAGTTGTGCGCGCGACGTTGACTGTGATTGACACGGTCACCTCCGGGTGCAGGGAAATAACAACCGGATGCAGGCCGAGGCTCTTGATTGGAACATCAAGGCGAACCTGATTGCGGGAGACGGTGAAACCGTCTTCCGTCAGCTTGTCGGAAACGTCACGGGCATTGACCGAACCGTAAAGCTGTCCGGCATCACCGGCCTGGCGAACCAGAATGATCGATACTTCGTCCATCTTGGCAGCAACCGCTTCGGCTTCACTTTTACGTTTCAGGTTTTCTGCTTCGAGCTGGGCGCGGCCCTGTTCGAACTGCTGGCGGTTAGCGGCGTTTGCGCGAACAGCCTTGCCCTTGGGCAGCAGGAAGTTACGGGCGTATCCTGGCTTGACGTTTACTTCGTCGCCCATCTGACCCAGTTTCTCAATCCGCTCCATCAGGATTACTTGCATGTTTCTTCTCCTGTATCGCCCTTTCGGGCACGACACCCCGAAAGGTGTAAAATTCTATTCATCCTCACCGGACCCGGGTCCGGCACTTGATTTCCCTGACCGGTCCCGAAGGCCGATCCATTGTTCCGTCACACCGACACCGGCGACCACCAGTGCGGCCCAGCCCGACATGATGATAACCATGTAAACGACGGTCAAAACAGCCGTTGTCGCGGTTACCCGGCGGGCCAGGGTATGAATAACCGCAAGCCCAAGGAAGAAATAGGGAACGGCCAATACCATCGCGGTATTGCGACCTAGATACCCCAGATCTTCCATCCCCATCAACGGCCCCGACAGTGCTGCACCTGCGGACAGGACCAGCGGCCAGGAAGCCCAGAGGGGCAACTCAAGCTCCGCATAAGCGGGACTTGGCCTGAGATTCCGGCCCATTCGGACCAGCATCCCCTGGGCGATTACGGCATTGACGACCGTCAACATCACCCAGCTTGCGCCAACGGCGCCCGGAAACAGCGGCAGGATCACATTGATCGCACGACCGCGCCAGGCCTCATCAGCCATTGGAACCAAAACCCCGATTGCCTTACCCATATGGGCAGTCAGCAATCCTTTCAGTCCCAACTCTCCGGCGTTAAAATGACCGAGCAGGATAAATCCCGTGGCCAGCATTGCCAGAGCGGTGAGGGCGGGTCCGATGGGGTACCATTCGGTATCCATCTGATCACCCGCGTTATCACCGGGTCCCGACGGCCGCTGCAACATCACGGAGCGTGTTATCAACCAGGCAGGCAGGGCATAAACAAGCCCGTACAGTCCCGCCATCAACATGCCGCCAATAGCGCCGGTTGCCAGAAACCCGGCACCGGCGGCGATGGTTGCCGCCTTCGGGCCCTTGCTCAGTCCGACCAGCAGGATCGGTACCGGAGCAAGGTAAACAAAAATCAGCGCCAGCGCTGATCCGCCGAGAAAAGCCAATCCCGCAATTGCGCTTATCAAACCACCAGCGATGGCGACTAACGCGTCTCGAGGCATGGCATTTTCCGGACTTGACGCCCGCTCCCTACGTCAGCACGTACGGCATCAGGGCGAGGAACCTGGCGCGCTTGATCGCCTTCGCCAGTTCACGCTGTTTCTTGGCAGAAACAGAAGTGATCCGACTGGGAACAATTTTGCCGCGTTCCGATGTGTACCGGCTCAGCGTCTTGGTGTCCTTGTAGTCAATCTTCGGCGCATTCGGACCGGTGAACGGGCAGCTTTTACGACGACGGAAGAAAGACAGGCGACTTGGTGCGGATTCTTCACTCATGATGCGTCTCCTTCGACTTCAGCTTCCGGCTTTGCTTCAACTTCAGGCGCAGCCACCGGTGCGGCTTCTGTTCTTGCCGGTTTGTTATCATCACGATCAAAACGTCCACGACCGCGCGGGCGCTCGTCACCACGGTCTTTGTTACGCATGATGATCGACGGCCCTTCTTCGTGCTCGTCAACAGCCAGCGTCATATAGCGCAGAATGTCTTCGTTGATCCGCATCTGGCGCTCCATTTCGTGCACGGC
>JAJFIJ010000077.1 GCA_021775105.1 Rhodospirillales bacterium
GCAATCTCTTTCAACCGTGCTTTCAAAACGATCACATCGACTCGTTCCTGCTGCTTGATCAGGCGTGGCATGAAGGCATGCAGGTCGGTAATAAAGACATTGGCGATTTTCGGCATAATACGTTGAATTTTAATGGCTTTATCTGTTTCCTTGGTTTCAAGTTTGAGCTGGATCTGGATCTTAGCCGCCACCTGATCGCCCTGGAAAATCGGGATGAGAATCGGTACCATGTCGATGAAAATGGATTTCGCCTCTTCTTCGACCTCTTCGACCTTGACCACATCAACATCGACAAACGGCCCCATTTTCAAAAACTTGAGCGCACTGACCGCCCCCCCCGCAAGGATCATCAAAGCCGCAAGAAGGATCAGCAATTTTTTCATGTAACGGGCCTCTTTCGCACGATTGATAACGGCATTATTGCGGGTTTATTCAGGCTTGGGAAGCCTTGCCGAAAATTGCCTATAAATGCTGGTATCCCGACGACGGTGGCAGGGTTAACGGGTTGCCCTTTATATCAACAATTTGAATGGGCGATTCTCCGGTAATCCGGTCAATTGTCCCAATCGGGGATATGGCAACAGAAAGACTGTTTGACAGATTCTTGATATCAGCCTTCGAAGAAGGCGGTGCCGTGAATAGAAGCTCGTAATCGTCGCCGCCACCAAGAATGACGTCGATTAGCATGTGAGATCCGTTAATCAATGACCTTGCCGGAGACGAAAGCGGGATCAGGGGTTCTTGAAGGGCCGCTGAAGTTCCGGATTGATACATTATATGGCCGAGATCAGCCAGCAGTCCGTCTGAAATATCGATGGCACTGGTGGCGATCCCCTGAAGTTCCGGTCCGAGCGTGACTCGCGGTTGCGGGCGGCGGTAGCGGTCGATCAGGTAATCTGCGTCCGCTTTGGAAATTTCGCCAAACTCTCCTTTGCTGACCAGCAGGCCAAGTGCGGCATCGCCAAGGGTTCCGCTGACGTAGACGTCATCTCCCGGCTGCGCCCCCGAACGGGTCAGGGCAGTTCCCTGCTCCACTTCACCGAAGGCGGTTATCGTCAGTGTCAGTGGACCGTCGGTGGCAACGGTATCGCCGCCGATCAGGGTCACGCCCCAGTCGTTTTGTGCAGATCCGAGGCCATCGGCGAAGGCGGCAATCCAGCTTTCATCAATCGAATTCGGCCAGACGGCGGCGAGTGTGTAGGTGCGGGACTGCGCACCCATGGCGGCGAGATCAGAGAGATTGACGCCAAGCGCCTTGCGGGCAACGGACTCCGGCGGGTCGGTGTCGAGAAAATGGACACCGGCAACAAGACAGTCCGAGGTCACAACTGTTTGTCTGCCAGTGGCGTTGTTCAGTATGGCAGCATCGTTTTTCAGGCCGAAAGCACCGGGTTCACCCAGGCTGAGCGGCGCGAAATACCTTGCGATGATGTCGAACTCACCCATCAGGCAATCCGCTCAGGCTTCGGGGCGAACAAGTTGGGCCAGCTTGAAAAGGACACCGCTGGCAAATTTGGCTTCCTTTTCGTCAAAAAATGCGTGCGCGAGATCGCCGTACTCATTCATCATGATGCCAACCGACGTTTCCGGCATGTTGATCAACTCATATGTAAACGTGCGAAGCAGGCTTCTCATCAGCGTATCCAGCCGTTCCAGCGTCCAATCGCCATCCAGCGACAGGGCGATCTTCTGATCAATATCAGCTTTGCTTTCCCTGACCCCTTCAACCACGGTGCGCAGAAAGTCGGGGTCCGGGTTGGGCAGGCGCGCCCTGCCTCCTTCTCCCGGGGTATTATCCGGATCGCGAAGCGTTACTGACCGCCAGCGCTTTTCAATAAAGTCGTCAATTACCTGTCCGGACCTGGCGCCCGTCAGATCAATTTCGTAAAGCGCCTGAACAGCCGCAAGCCGCGCCGCGCTGGTCTTGTGGCCGGCGCGTCCGGTTTTACGTCGCATTGCCGGATCCTTGGGGGTTGCGCTCATCGCTGGATCAGGCGGAGGTGTTTTTTGACCTCCATCATCTGCAGGCAGGCGACTGCGGCTTTGCCACCGACATTTTTGTCGCCCTCGGGATTGCAGCGAACCCGTGCCTGCTCGCCATTTTCGCAAGTCAGCAGGCCAAAACCGAAGGCAATTGAGTGGTCCATAGTCAAATCCATCAGTGACCGGCTGGCTTCGCGACAGATATGGTCGTAATGGTCGGTTTCACCGCGGATCACGCAGCCCAGGGCAATAAAGCCGACGTAGTTGACAGGCGCAGAGTGAAATTCCATGGCCTTGACGGCAAATTTGATTGCTGCCGGCAGTTCAAACACACCCGGAACCTCAATGCGGTCAAACCCGAACCCGGCCGGTTCCAGTACATTAGCAGCACCCTGAACCAGTTCATCGGCGATATCTTCGTAAAAACGTGCCTCAACAATCAGCACGCGGGGTTGATCAGCCATCTGATTTATGTTCCTCGATTAGTCGACTGTAATGGGACGTTGGCCGGTGACAGTGATTTCATATCCATCCAGGCCGACAATATTGTGTTGGGTATTGGATAAAAGAATCATCTCCTTGACCCCGAGGTCGCGCAGGATTTGCGCGCCCGCTCCGTAATCCCGGAGTTCGCCGGGAGCCGATGTCGGTTTCGGACTCTCTTCAGTATTATCATCCAGTTCACGTTTTAGTCTTTCGGAGATATTGCTGGTCAGGGCCTGGCGGATCAGAACGAAAACGCCCCTGCCCTCATTGCCGATTATATCCAGCGCCGTTTCCAACTCGCCGCTTTTACCCGACTTCGTATCGTGAAGCACGTCATCAAGAATGTTAAGCGCATGCATCCTGACGGGAACCGGCCCGCCGCTTGCGATGTCTCCTTTGACAAGCGCGATGTGTTCGGCATTTGCAACAGTGTCGCGATACAAAATCATCTTGAACTCGCCACCGTGTCGGCCTTCAAGCGTGGTTTCCAGAGACCGCTCAACGGTCCGGTCATGTTGCAAACGATAAGCAATCAGGTCGGCGATGGTGCCGATCTTGAGGTTATGGAATTGTGCAAATTTTACCAAATCCGGTAGCCGCGCCATGGTTCCGTCTTCGTTCATGATCTCGCAAATCACACTTGACGGGTTCAGCCCTGCAAGGCGCGAAACGTCGACGGTTGCTTCCGTATGTCCGGCGCGGACCAGAACGCCACCCGGCCGCGCTTCCAGCGGGAAAACATGGCCGGGACTGGCTATGTCATCGGCCCCTTTTGTCGGGTCAATGGCAACGGCCACGGTACGCGCCCGGTCGGATGCGGAAATCCCGGTGGTCACCCCTTCACAGGCTTCAATCGAGACCGTAAAGGCCGTCTGATGGCGCGATCCGTTGCGCTGGGTCATCAACGGCAGATCAAGTTCACGCAGACGTTCCGGTGTCATCGTCAGGCAAATCAGGCCGCGACCGTATTTGGCCATGAAATTGATGGCTTCAGGTGTTGCCATCTGCGCCGGGATCACGAGATCACCTTCATTTTCCCGTTCTTCATCATCAACAAGGATAAACATCCTGCCGTTTCGGGCATCTTCAATGATCTCGTCAATCGTCGCTAGGTATTCGGTATGCGGCAAAACTTTTAATCCTTCTCAAGAAGACGGGCAACATAGCGCGCCAGCATGTCGATTTCCAGATTGACGCGACTACCCGGCTGCAAATTTCCCAATGTCGTCGCGTCACGGGTATGCGGGATGATGTTGACGCCAAATTCATCCCCATCAACCTCATTTACTGTCAGCGAGACACCATCAATCGTAATTGAGCCCTTGGGTGCAATAAAACTGGCAAGTTCCTGCGGTGCCCGGAACGTCATACGGGTCGATTCACCCTCATTGCGCTGACTGACCAGAGCTCCAACACCATCGACGTGTCCGGAGACAATGTGTCCACCCAGTTCATCACCGACTTTTAACGCGCGTTCGAAATTGACGTTTGTACCGGTTTTCCAGTCTCGCAGGGTCGTTTTCGAGAGTGTTTCTTCGGAGACGCTGACGGCAAACCAGTCGGCCCCCGTTTCAATTACCGTCAGACAGGCACCGGAACAGCAGATCGAAGCACCGATATTGATGCCTGAAGTCTCAAAAGCCGTGGAAAACTCAAACCGGGTATCGCCATTGGCGACAACCGACCGAACCCGTCCCAGATCAGTAATAATTCCAGTAAACATAGGCCTCATTCAGGCGTTTGGATCAGCTTTCACCGCCCTGTCGCGCTCCAGAACATCCAATATATCGGCACCCATAACGCAGTTTGAGCGGCGGGTAAATGCCGGGGATTGATTGAGGCGTTGAATATCCATGTTTCCCAGCGCCGGTCGCCCCTCTCCACCAATCAGTTTGGGTGCGGTAAACCAGTATATCCAGTCAATCAAATCAGCTTTGACAAAACTGGCGGCAAGGGTTCCCCCGCCTTCCACAAGAACCCGGGTTATCCCCCGTCCGGCCAGGTCAGATGCAACACCGGCGACTGAAATCCGGTCATCTGCGTCCGCTTCGGCTATTATGACTGTAACTCCTGCAGATTCCAGTTTAGCGCGGCGTTCGACTTCGGGTTCCAGCGTATAGATGATCGTCGGGACCTGGCTGGCGGTTTTGACAAGCTGACAATCCGGGGAAAGCCGCAGACGGCTGCTGAGGACAATGCGTACGGGTGACTGATCGTTCATGCCCGGAAGTCGGCAGGTCAGCGACGGGTCATCGTTTAATGCGGTTTCACTGCCAATCAGGATGGCATCATGACGAGCGCGCAGAAGATGGCCGAACTGGCGGGCCACGTCGCCGGTGACCCACTTGCTGTCACCGGTCTTGGTGGCAATGCGCCCATCAAGTGACGTCGCAGTTTTCAATGTGAATAATGGCCGGTTTTGAGTGATTTTCGATATAAACCCGGCATTCAGTTCCCGTGCTTCGTCTTCAAGGATATTTGTAATCACTTCAATTCCGGCTTCACGCAGACGTTGGCAGCCTGCACCCGCCGTTCTCGGGTCCGGGTCGTTTATGGCGACAACAGCACGTCTGATACCAGCCTTGATCAGGGCCTCCGAACATGGACCGGTTTCTCCAACATGATTGCAGGGTTCAAGCGTTACGTATGCGGTCGAACCTTTTGCCAGTTTCCCGGCGCGACGGATGGCTTCAGTTTCTGCATGTGGGCGACCGCCCGGCTGAGTCCAGCCACGTCCGACAATCCGTCCGCCCATATCCTCACGAACCAGCACACAGCCGACGGCGGGATTGGGCGACACCCGCCCCAGCCCGCGTCTGGCCAGCGCCAGAGCGATTGTCATATAGGAGCGGTGGTCGAGAGAAGCCGTTTTGTTACTCGCTCAGTTCTTCGACGAAGGCTTCGAAATCCTTCGCCTCACGGAAGTTTCTGTATACGGACGCAAATCGCACATAACCGACCTGGTCAAGATCCCTCAGGTTTTCCATAACCATTTCGCCAATCGCCTTGGTCGGTATTTCGCTTTCACCGGAGGTTTCCAGCTGGCGCTGGATCGAATTGACGATGCGCTCGATACGATCTTCACCGACGGGGCGCTTGGACAATGCAATGCGCAGAGATTTTGCCAGTTTGTCCCGATCAAACGGTGCCCGATCATTGTCACTTTTGACCACCGTCAGTTCGCGCAACTGAACGCGCTCGAACGTCGTCCAGCGTGCACCGCATTCCGGGCAGGACCGCCTGCGACGGATGGCAGTGTTGTCTTCAGTAGGTCGCGAATCCTTGACCTGGGTGTCATCATGACCACAAAACGGACAGCGCATGTATTTAGGTCCTTCCCTTTATCTTCCCGTCATCCGGCAACAACCGGATACGGGAACCCCATATCATTACGTATCAGAATAAACCGGAAAACGTCCACAAAGCGAATGGACTTTCGCCAGAGTGGCATTTTCTGCAGCGCTATTGTCATCAGGATTGGTAGCCAGTGCGTCGAGCACGTCGCCAATCATGTTACCAATTTGCCGGAATTCCTCGTTGCCAAAACCCCGTGTCGTTCCCGCCGGTGTGCCCAGCCGGATGCCGGACGTGACCATCGGTTTTTCTGGATCGAACGGTATGCCGTTCTTGTTGCAAGTCATTCCAGCGCGATCCAGGCTTTCTTCCGCGGCATTGCCTTTCAGGCCCTTGGGCCGAAGGTCAACCAGCAGGACATGCGTGTCAGTACCGCCAGATACAATGTCAAACCCGCGCTCTTTGAGGGTTTCAGACAATAATCGGGCGTTCGAGACAACCTGTTCAGCATATGTTTTGAACGATGGCTCAAGAGCCTCACCAAAGGCAACGGCCTTGGCTGCAATCACATGCATCAGGGGGCCGCCCTGAAGGCCAGGGAAAACGGCCGAATTGATCTTTTTGCCAAGGTCGGCATTGTTGCTGAGGATCATTCCGCCACGTGGTCCGCGAAGTGTTTTATGTGTGGTGGTGGTGACAACATCGGCAAATGGCAATGGGGACGGGTGGACGCCAGTGGCGACAAGTCCGGCGAAATGCGCCATATCAACCATCAGATAGGCGCCGACGGAGTCGGCGATTTCACGGAAACGGGCGAAATCAAGTGTTCTCGGGTAGGCCGAACCACCACAAATGATCATTTTTGGCTGATGCTCTTTGGCGAGGCTTTCAACCTCTTCAAAGTTAACCAGATGATCATCCGGGTTGACGCCATATTGAACGGCATTGAACCATTTTCCGGATTGCGCCGGCGGAGCGCCATGGGTCAGGTGTCCACCAGCTGCCAACGACATGCCGAGGATGGTTTCACCGGGTTTAACCAGCGCCATCATCACCGCACCATTAGCCTGCGCGCCGGAATGCGGCTGGACGTTTATATATTCGCAGTCAAACAGCTTTTTGGCCCGCTCGACCGCCAGGTCTTCGGCAACGTCAACATATTCGCAGCCACCGTAATAGCGACGGCCAGAATAACCTTCGGCATACTTGTTGGTCATCACGCCGCCCTGCGCTTCCATGACGGCGCGCGAAACGATATTTTCCGACGCAATCAGTTCGATCTGACTCTGCTGACGTCCCAGTTCTTTCTGGATGGAGGAAAAGACCTTGGCGTCACGGTCGGCCAAGCCCTGATTGAAAAATTCTTGAAGATCTATAGAGGCGTATTTTTGTGCAGAATCAGACATTTACAGGATACCTTTAAGATGGAAAGTCAGTTGAGGTTCGATAATTTTTCCACACGCTGAATGTGGCGACCGCCTCCAAACGCTGTTTTCAGAAAAATGTCAAGGCAATCGCGCGCAACTTCCGGGCCAATCAGCCGCGCACCCAGGCACAAAACGTTGGCATCATTGTGTTCACGACACAGCCGTGCGCTAAGCGCATCATGCACGACAGCGGCGCGAATGTTCGGGTTTCGGTTGGCGGCGATTGAAATGCCGATCCCTGTGCCGCAAATCAGGATGCCCCTGGAGGCTTTGCCACCGTTTATCGCCGATGTCAGGGCGTATGCAAAATCCGGGTAATCGACTGAGTCCTCAGAATCCGTACCAAGATCAAGTATCTCATATCCAGCGCTTTCGAGGTCCGCTTTCAGCAGCGCCTTCATATCAATCCCGCCATGATCACAGGCGATGACAATAGTTTCCGCTGACATTCGTCCTCCTCAGAAAAATTGACGAGCGCCGTTACATTTTTCGGGCTCTCTGCGCACTCCGGTTCATGTAGTGCTGATACCATATCTCGTTCCGGGTTGCCAATCAAACACAAGCCCTCGGCAAATATCTATATCTCGTCATCATTCTGAATCTGTCATTTGCGTAGGGCTGCATCAAAAACGGCAGGAACCGGCGATTTCTACGGTTGTCGTGTGAACAGACTGTCCTTATGATGCCCGACAACAAACCAAAAATGATTTATGACCGGGGGGTGATAATGAGTGACGATCCGAAGAAAACCGTCTCGCACGTCGACTTGCTTGGCATGACGACCGACATTGTGTCCGCTTATCTTGGTGGCAATCGCGTCGACGAAAAAGACCTCTCGCTTCTGATCAACGGTACTTATACCGCCCTCGAAAAACTGGGAAACGGGACACAGACCAGCGAACTGAAGGCGTGCAAACCGGCAATTCCTGTCCGCCGCTCGGTAACCCCGGATTTTCTTATTTGTCTGGAAGACGGCCGCAAACTCAAAATGCTGAAACGTCATTTACGCACGTCTTATGGTATGACGCCCGATGAATACCGTTCGAAATGGAATTTGCCGACCGACTATCCGATGGTTGCCCCCAATTACGCCAAACGCCGGTCAGATTTCGCCAAACAGATCGGGCTTGGGCGGAAACCTTCCTGAGGGTTATCTTTCGTGTTCAGAAATGCGTTTGGCGATAACGTAACGTAATTTTTGTATCGCCCGACGTTTCAGGGCTTCCTTGCCATAGTTGGTCGCGCCAACCATTGTGATTTCTATACCGGTTCGGGGGTCGATAGCGATAACGCGCACCGATTTTCCGACCTGATGGAATTCAAACAGAACTTCATGTAATTTGACGTCTTCCGGCTCCATGGCAGGAAAAGTGTATTACATATTTCTGCGGTATTGCCCACCCGCATCAAACAATGCATCGGTGATTTGCCCCAATGAGCAGACCCGTACCGCATCGACCAGCACGGTAAAGACGTTGTCGCCACTTGTTGCGGCCTTTTTCAGTCTGATCAGCATGTCTTCGGATGTTGCCGAATTGCGCTTCTGAAAATCGCGCAAGCGTTTGATTTGGCCCTGTTTTTCGGTTTCGGTCGAGCGCTGAAGCTCAGGTGTAAAGGCATCGTCGTCAGCGTCGGGATTGAGGAAGGTATTGACCCCGACAATCGGCAGTGAACCATCATGTTTCAGGGTTTCGTAATGCAGGGACTCCTCCTGGATGCGTGATCGCTGGTAGCCGGTTTCCATGGCTCCAAGAACTCCACCACGCTCACTGATGCGCTCGAACTCCTGCAATACGGCTTCTTCAACAAGGTCGGTCAGTTCATCAATGATGAATGCTCCCTGACTGGGGTTTTCGTTTCTCGCCAATCCCCATTCGCGGTTGATAATCAACTGGATGGCCAAGGCCCGGCGCAGGCTGTCCGATGTCGGTGTCGTGAAGGCTTCATCATGGGCATTGGTGTGCAGGCTGTTGCAATTATCATAAACGGCAATCAGGGCCTGCAAGGTGGTGCGGATATCATTGAAATCCATTTCCTGGGCATGCAACGAACGCCCGGACGTCTGGATATGATATTTGAGTTTCTGTGACCGCTCATTGGCATTGTACTTGAAGCGCATGGCCGTCGCCCAGATACGCCGGGCAACACGGCCCATTACCGTATATTCGGGATCCATGCCGTTGGAGAAGAAAAACGACAGATTGGGGGCAAAATCATCAATTTTCATACCGCGGGCAAGATAGGCTTCGACGAAGGTAAACCCGTTTGCCAGCGTGAAGGCCAGTTGCGAGATCGGATTGGCCCCGGCTTCGGCAATGTGATAGCCGGAAATAGATACGGAATAAAAATTCCGGACCCGGTTCTGGACAAAATACTCCTGAATATCAGCCATCATCTTGAGGGCAAATTCAGTTGAGAAAATACAGGTGTTCTGACCCTGATCTTCTTTCAGGATATCCGCCTGAACCGTGCCGCGTACATTTTCAAGCACCCATACACGGGTTTTTTCCATTTCCTCGTCGGTCGGTTCCCGACCGTTGTCTGCACGGAATTTCGCCAGTTGCTGTTCTATCGCCGTATTCAGAAACATGGCGAGGATCGTCGGCGCCGGGCCATTGATGGTCATTGAGACCGACGTCGACGGGCTACAAAGATCGAACCCGTCGTAGAGAACTTTCATGTCATCAAGGGTGGCAATAGAGACGCCGGAATTTCCGACCTTGCCGTAAATGTCCGGACGTTCGTGAGGGTCGTACCCATATAGCGTGACGGAATCAAAGGCCGTTGACAGGCGTTTGGCGGGCGAATGTTCGGACAGGTATTTGAAACGCTGGTTGGTGCGGAACGGATCGCCCTCGCCAGCGAACATGCGGGTTGGGTCTTCACCTTCGCGTTTAAAGGCAAACACACCCGCCGTATAGGGGAAACTGCCAGGCAGATTTTCCTTCAACAGCCATTTCAGCAACTCGCCATGATCTTCAAATTTCGGTAACGAAACACGCGGGATGAAGTTTCCTGAAAGCGTTTTTGTTTTCAGTGCGGTGCGGATTTCACGATCGCGAATTTTAACGACATATTCATCGCCGGAATAGCTCTCGACAACCTTCGGCCATATCTCGATCAGTTTTTTCGCCCTCGGATCAAGCGCCTCATCGCGTTCAGAAATCAAATCATCCAGAGATCCCTCCGCCTTGCCCGCGTCAGTGAGCATGCGTTTGCTTTCACTGAGTTGCTGACGCTCACGGGCCAGCCTCGATTGTGTCAGGATGGTCGCGTGGTAGCCACGGACGCAGTCGGAAATTTCGGCCAGATAACGCTGGTTGTCCGGAGGCACGATGGCAGCCCCCGGCTCGGACGCCTTGATACTCAGGGGTTCCAGGTCATTGGTGAAGTCAGCGATACCTCGGGACCTGAACTGGTTGACCAGTTCCTGATAAAGGGCGCTGACGCCAAAATCGGCAAACCGCGACGCAATAGCGCCATATACCGGCATATCTTCCGGAGAGGTGCTGAAGGCTTCCCGGTTGCGTTGAACCTGTTTTCTGACATCCCTGAGCGCATCGAGCGCGCCTTTGCGGTCGAGCTTGTTGATGCAGACGACATCTGCAAAATCGAGCATATCGATTTTTTCCAACTGACTGGCAGCGCCAAATTCCGGCGTCATGACGTATAGGGAGAGATCGACATGTTCAACGATCGCCGCGTCGCCCTGCCCGATTCCCGGCGTTTCAACGATGACCAGATCGTAACCGGCCGCCTTGCAGGCCATGATGATTTCAGGTGTGGCAGGCGGAACTTCCGAACCTGATGACCGGGTCGCCAGCGAGCGCATGTATATATTTTCACCCGATATGGCGTTCATGCGAATACGGTCACCGAGCAGCGCGCCGCCGGTTTTTTTGCGCGATGGGTCAACGGCTATAACCGCTATTCGCGGTTCGTTTGAATACAGGCGGAAGCGGCGGATCAACTCGTCGGTCAACGATGATTTTCCCGCCCCCCCGGTGCCGGTGATCCCCAGAACCGGCACGGTTCCGCGCTCTGCTGCAAGTTTTTCCAGTTCTTTTCCGTGTTGGGCAGGGAGTTTGCCTTGCTCCAGCGCGGTGATCACACGGGCAAGTTCGGCGGTATCTCCTTTTTTCAAACCCTTCAGGGTTTTTGGCAGATCGCGGGTCAAATCGCGGTCAGCGCTTTCAATCATCTGCCAGATCATGCCTTGCAGACCCATTGACTGTCCGTCGTTGGGAGAAAAGATGCGCGATATGCCGTAGTCATGAAGATCATCAATTTCATCACGGACGATAACACCGCCGCCGCCACCAAAAATCTTGATATCCGGGCGACCCCGCTGGCGCAGCAAATCCATCATGTACTTGAAGTATTCGACGTGCCCACCCTGATAGGAACTGACAGCGATGGCGTTGGCGTCTTCTTCGATT
>JAJFIJ010000078.1 GCA_021775105.1 Rhodospirillales bacterium
CCGGGGCTTCCGGACGTTGACGCCCCCGAAGAGATATTGACGATTGCCCCACCGTTTCCGCCATGTCGTGTCGACATTCGCTTGACGGCCTCACGGGCAACAAAAAAACACCCGACAACATTGATGTCCATGACCCGACGGAGTGTTGCTGCATCAACCTCATCGACACGGCTGAACCCGCCGGTGATTCCCGCGTTGTTGACGACAGCGCTGAGCGGACCCAGTTCCCGGTCAATCGAAGCAAACATCGCAACAACTTCGGCTTCATCCGAAGTATCAGCCCTGAACGTCATGGCACGCACACCAAGGCCACGTGCGTCATCAGCCACCTCTTCGGCCCGGCCAGCGGCATTCACGTAATTAACGCAGAGATCATACCCTCTCGCCGCAGCCAACCGCGCGACAGCGGCCCCTATGCCCCGGCTGGCCCCGGTGACCAACATGATACCGCTCATTCTTCTCTGGCCTTCATGTCTTCGGGGGATTGTTTGGCATCGCGCTTGGACACACCGATGGTCGGCTTGATGGTCCCCTCCATTTCCCGCCTCAGGGTATAAGCAAGGCTTCCGGAAACGTTGCCCGCAAGCTCAACGTCAGACCAGGTCACGATGTTTCCCTGACGAAGGGATTTTTTAAGTTTCAACCCGTGCGCAAGCCCGATCGGCACGGCCCCCAGACTGAGGGAGTCAACGGCCAACATCAATCGGCCCCAAACAGTGAATCCGCCTTCACCATCCAACATTTCGCCGGATTTCAGGTCACGCTTGGCGGTGGCGACAACATCAGCGCGGAAGTCACGGGCGCAGCCTGTCGACTGTTTCAGCAACCCTGCATAAGCGACACTGACGCCCAACTCCAACCCGATCAGATGATAGGGTCGCCAAAGTGCCGTATATTTTCCGCTTTCATCCGTGATCAAACCGTAATCGGAAAAACAGCGCTCAACATAATCGCTTGGTGCCTTGAACGTCACGTAAACGCCCCACCGCAGATTCCGTTCGACATCTTCACCATTTTCATGGCGGCTTGAAATCACTTCGACCTGGCCGCCATGATGAAGGCACCCGCCGTCTGTTTCCGGAATCAGCACGCTGGCAATTTCGTCCACCTCGCAGGCTGGAAAGACAAGACCGCCGGGTGCCGGGGTCAGACCGCAGGCATTGCTGACAGCGGCCATCTCAATCCCCGATTTGGTGCCGTCCAAAAAAGAATTGAACATTTTTGCGTTCATTCCGCTTTTCTTTGCCCGCTCCGCACTCAGGCCATAGTGATCCCAGACCGTATCCGGCGTTGAGGCATGAAACTCCGGCATATAGAGGGTCCCTTTGCCCGCCGCCACGACCTCAAATCCGCATGATCGTGCCCAGTCCACCTGTTCATGAATGAGTGCCGGCTGATCCCCATAGGCCATCGAATAAACCACTCCGGCAGCTTTCGCTTTCTCGGCCAGCAGGGGGCCACACAGCGCATCGGCTTCAACATTGACCATAACCACATGACGTCCCCGTTCGAACGCGGCCAGCGCATGACGGACTCCGGCCTCAACAACACCCGTAGCTTCAATAACGACATCAACGCCGCCAGCGTTAATCAGCGCTTCGCCATCGTCGGTGACGAACGTTGTTCCGTCAGCAAGAGCTTTTGCCGCCGATCTTGCACTAACCTGCTCCTTCGGCCATCCGGTTTCAGTTAATGCCGCCTTTGCCCGATCGACAGACAGGTCTGCAACACCCAGCAGGTGCATACCGGGTGTCCGGCGGACTTGCGATATGAACATGGTGCCGAACTTGCCGGCACCGATGATGACAACATGAATGGGGCGGTCATCTTCGGCCCGGGCGCAGAGAAGGGAATGAAGATTCATCTTGCTGGATAGTCCCTGTTATTATTCTTTATGATGCTACATTAACCAGTATTCATGCCAGACATTAACATTAATAGAAGGAGTCACCATGGAGAATTTCCTGCTGATCCATGAGAACACGATTCGCCTCAGCGTTTTCCTGGGCGTATTTACGATCATGGCCACATGGGAAGTTTTTCGAAAAAAACGCCCGCAATCGCTCGACCGAATTCACCGCTGGCCGCACAATATCCTTCTGGTTGTCGTCAACACGGTATTGATGCGGATAATTTTTCCGGTTTTTCCGATTGGCATTGCACTATGGGCCAGCCTTGAAGGCTGGGGATTGCTCAATACGGTAATCTTGCCTGATTTGTTGGAAATTGTTCTGGCGGTGATCATCCTTGATCTCGCCATCTATGCCCAGCACGTGGTCTTTCACAAAATCCCTGTTTTATGGCGACTGCACCGGGTTCATCATGCCGATACGGAACTGGATGTTACCAGCGGATCACGCTTCCATCCCGTTGAAATCGCGCTGTCACTGGTCATCAAAATGATGCTTGTCGCCGCACTCGGCATCCCGGCGACAGCCATTATTCTGTTTGAGCTCATTCTGAATGGTGCCGCGATGTTCAATCATGCCAATATCGCACTTCCCGAAGGCGTCGACCGGGCGCTTCGCCGGATATTGGTGACGCCGGACATGCACCGTATTCACCATTCCGAAATTGTCGACGAAACCGATAGCAACTATGGCTTCAATCTTTCCGTATGGGACAGAATATTTGCAACATACCGGGAACAACCCCGTCTTGGGCAGCTCGGCATGACCATCGGACTGCCGGTGTTTCGCGCGGCTGAGGAAGCGCGGCTGGACAAGCTTTTGACCCAACCCTTTCGCGACGACAACATAACCTGACGGATTATCCCTAAGGCAAGGCGCTATGCAATCTGGCGTCTTTGGTTTTGAAGTGGTTGACGAACCAGTCGTGCAGGCGCGCAGAAAAATCATCTATCTTGTCAACGTAAGTTCCGTTTTCATACGCATCCATAAGATCGAGAATATCGTCAAGCAACCGTTCATGATCTTCTTTATGGTCTTCATATTCGTCGTATTCTGCGCGCTGCATTTCAGATTCTTCGAGGGCAAAATGACCACTGATGCGGGCGTTAACCTCACCCAGAAAATCCAGCGCCTCATCCGTCGGCTCGCCATCACTGACGGTTTCCATCAATTCATTGAGCAGGCTAACCAGTTCGCGATGTTCGTAGTCGACGGCCCCGTTGCCCGTTTCAAATTCCTTGCGCCATTCGATTATGGTCATGTTCCTGTTCCTATAACTTTATCGCGGGTTATTCAAAAATAAACCCGCCCATCGGGGCCTTGAAGTCGACTGTCAGATTCTGGCCTGCCGCCAACATGACATCCCGTTTGGTTTCATAATCAAATCCGGTTTCGCGTCCGGAATCACGCAACCTGACGGCAATCTTGTGTGCGCCTGCCGGAACCGGAAAACGCCTGTAGATCTTTGCTGAACCGTCGCCTGAAAGGCCCGACGCCTCCAGTGTCGCGTTGAATGTTTTCTGGTCGTCTATTTCCAGTTCCACATAGATCGGAACCCGTTGACGCGGACAAACCCGGGGCTGACGCATGTTTGGTGCCAGTTTCTGTAATTCCTTTGATGACAGAGTCCGGCATTCGCCCTTCGGTTTGGCGGCATGGGCGAAGGTCAGTTTGATCTCCGCTTTACCGCTCTCCAGGTGGGTGTAAACCGGATCAGTGGAAAAATACCAAATCATTGCGGCAAACAGCGTATAGACAATGCCTTGTCCGAAATATCTCATACCCGCGTTCATCATACCGACTCCTTCGTATCTGATGGTTCCGGTTGAGCTTCATTCCGCGCAGCGGGTTCAGTTTTTTCCATTTTCCCGAGATCACTGGCAAAATTCACGATTTCCTTTGCCAGTATCTGCTTGTCTGACGGAGCCGCCCAAACCTTGCGAACCCGTTCACGGTCGACCCGCTTGCGCAGTCGCGGATCGCGCTCGCCGTTGATGCGTTCTTCCATCCAGCGCGCGCCCAGACGGTAATGACATTCCCCATCACGACATCCGGTAATCAGCACCCCGTCAGCCATGTCGCGACTGAGCACAAAATCGATAAACGATGGTGGCAGCATGGCAACGCAAGGCATCAACACAGACCCCACATTGCCTTGCCCAAGCTTGTCCGGATCGACGGCGTGATCGCAGCCAAAGGCAATGATACGGTTATTACCTTCAAGGTTTGATGCGGCCTGTTCTGTCAATTCACGCAGCCGGGCAACAGTCAGTTCAGGCATCTCAATACCGGGGATCAGCTCCCCACGACGCCGGAACGGCGTTGCTGTTGGACAGGACCCCACGCAGATTCCGCAGCTGACACACATGTCCGGATCAACCACGGCTTCCTGATTAAAGGGGCCTCCATCAGATCGTCTCTGCATGGAAACGGCACTGAACGGACAATCAACGACGCACCGTGTACAACCGTTACAATTGTCCAGGTTGACAACCGCTACTGCCTTTTTCCGGCGCGGCGGAAGCCAGGGAATGAGCACCAGGAAAATCGTGCCAAAAAAGGCAAATCCCCAGACAGCCGCAGGCGAAGTTGCCTCAATCAGCGGATAGGTCCAAAGATAAAACCAGTCAAGATTGAGTTGGGTCGGCACAGTCGCAAGATTAGCTGGCCCATGACTGATTGCCGGTTTGGCGAAAGACAAGACGAGCAACATCAGCATGGTGCCGATAGCCAGTCCGCGTTCGGGATTCACTTTTGCATAATTGACGCGCTGAAGATGAAACCACATGACGAACAACAGGATCAGCGGCACGGCGATATGAATAAAGATCATTAACGTGAAGAAGCGGTCATCCAGATGACTGACTGACATGAAATTCCGGGCCACCGGTTCGCCAAAAATCGGCAGCCAGTCCAGCCACTCCGTCGTCGCGACGGCAACATACTGGGCCATCTCGTCCCAGACCAGCCAGTATCCGGTGATACCTGCGGCGAACACCATCCAGATCATCGGAACGCCGGTAACCCACGAGAACCAGCGTCCACCACGGAAGCGATCAAAGGCAAATTCACGCAGCAGATGCAGCAAGGTCATGATAACCAGCGCATCGGAAGCATACCGGTGCAGGCTTCGCATGACGCCGGCGAGATACCATTGATCATTGGTCATGTATTCAATGGAATCGTAGGCTTCGGTCAGTCCGGTATCAAAAAAGATATACAGATACAGGCCCGTCCCGGCGACCACCCAAAAATAGAAATATCCGAGTGCACCCAGACAGTAGAACGGGTTCCACGCTGTAGTGAACACCCGGTCGAAAACACCTTCAACCTTCATGAAGGCAAAACGAAGAATACTTTTCAGAAAAGACACACGAAGACCTTTATGTTGAAATTACCGATTTGGCAGCCCGTTTTTTACGCCCGATCCGAACCCATGCCCGAATCAGAAACAACCCGACAAACCCAAGCCCGCTCCCGCCCATGGCAAGAACGATAAACAAAGAAAAATCGAAAGAATATCCACCCGTTTTCGGATCATACACTGTACAGAACAAACGAACCCGGTTGACCAGACCATCCAGACTGGTGAGCGCGGAATCGCGCCCGTAAATCTGGTCTTTGAGGGGTTCGATCAGAAAAGGAACCTCAAAATCGGTGCCATAGACCTGATTGGCGACAATACCGTCACGATCGACAATGGTGGTTTGCGCCAGATGGTCGAACCCGTTTGGCGATGGCGTATAGGCAAACCCCAGATCCCCGGTAATCCCCTGAACGGTATCTGCAGTGGCACTCAGAAAATACCAGTTCTTCAGACCAAGTCCCTGGGAATTGGCGAACAGGCGCATTCTGTTCGGGTTATCGATATTGGTGTCGAATCCGATGGTCACAATATTGAACGCATTTTCACCAAAAGTCTGCTGGGCAACCTCGGCACCACGCAGGATGGATTGAGAAATCATGGGGCAGAACTGGGGACAACTGGTATAGACGAAACTGATGATCAGCGGTTTGCCCCTGAATGCACCCAGATCAACAGTTTTCCCGGCCCGGTCGCGAAAGCTATAGTTGCCAACCTGTTTACCTATGGCACCTCGACTGGCGGAAATTGCCGCATCTTCATCAAAAGCAGGCTTGGTATATTCATTGGCCTTTTTTGCCTGCCCGGAACCCGGTAACAGGCATGCCGTCAGGAACACTGCCAGCACGCTGATGGTTCGGACAAAAGACGCGGTTTTCAACAAATCATGCACTCCGGAGACACAATACAAGCGCTGTTCGCTTGTCTGCTGCCCCGAAACTAGAGCCCTTCCAATATACGTGCTTTGACTTAAGTCACGTTCAGAGCAGTTTTGAAAAATAATAAAAGAAATTTTTGCAGCGACACAACGCACAAATTCATTGTCAGAAAAAAGGCAGGCACCGCCTCCCGGCGATGCCTGCCCCAACCTGTTAGCCTTAGCTGAGTGGCCAGACTTCGGCCAGATACTTCCAGTTAACGAAGTAATACAGCACGAAGGCCGTAAAGAAGACACTGACCAGAGCAACCGTACCCGGCAGCTTCAACTCATGTTCACTGCCATAAGTTGCTACGGCCTCGCCACCGCCCTGATAAACGACAGGATTGGCTTTACAGGCGGCTTCGTCACGGTGTTTACCAAAGAAGACGGAGCCGACGATGACGATAACGAAGGCAATACCGCCAATAGTGGCAAGAATAGCAGATATGCCATTCAAACCCATCATCAGGAACGCCGCAGGCGGGTGGTCAAAGCTGAGCGTTGCATCGGCAAAGGTCATATCCCAGTGCCGACGGGATACGCCAAGCGTCCCGGCCCCCATCATGAACAGTGAAATCCCCAGAGCCCCGATACCAAACAGGTACGGTTGCCACTGGGCAAGTCTCGGAAACATGATCTCTTTCCGGAAAATCAACGGAACCACCAGATAAGACACCGCCATAAATGCAAGTGTCGTACCCGTCACAACGGTCGCATGGAAGTGACCGGGGACGTACAAGGTATTGTGCATGATCAGGTTGATCTGCTCAGTTCCGAGAACAACACCAGAGATCCCGCCGATAAACCCGAACATCACGACCGACAGGGCCATACCGGAAAACGCCGGATTACCCCATGGAGCTCGCCTGAGCCAACCGAACATTCCCTGAGTGAAGCCGCGACGACGCTGAGCCGCCTCGATTGCCCCCGGAACGCTCATGCCGTGGATCATCGAACCAAGAACAGCCAGATACAGGGCATAAGAGGTGTTGAACACTTTCCATTCGGAGCTGATTCCCGGTTCAACCAGCAAATGGTGAGCCGACGCCAGTTGCAGGAACAGAATGTAGAGCAGGAACGCTCCACGGCTGACCTTTTCACTAAGCGGTTTAGCTCCAACCGTCAGGGCGGCAATGGCGTACCAGACCGAAACGTGAGTTGCCACGTTGATCTGCTGCGACGAGTGCCCGAATCCCCACCAGACCAGCTTGTAGGTCACCGAATCGATGTTGGCGATCAGGCCCAGAGACCACAGGAATGTGGGCACCAGGATAATCGCACCCGATGCAATGGTGTAAACAGCAATAATTGCCGCCACTATGGCGCCAAAAGTGACCAGAGGGACGGAACCATCATAGGTCTTTTCCTGTTTGGCGATCACCAGGGTTCCAAAGAACACAAACACCGCAATCAATGTGCCCACCGCAAACAGGATGAGACCCAGATAGAAATGTGGAGCCGCCTTCATGGGTACGTAAGACGTAAACATGACACTGGATTCACCCTGCAAAACAGCCACATTGGCGAGCAGAGCGCCGATCAGCATTAAAGCAAATGCCAGCCAGGCCCATCTTGGTGCCGCCAGTCGGCAGTTCAACAGGGTTGAGGATGCGAAATAGAGGATCGCCACCTCAAAGAATATAATCCAGAAAACCAGGACGTCTGCACCATGTGCCGTCAGAGCGAGATAAAACAGATCCGGCGGCAGGATATGTACAGCAGGCCAGCGCGTCAGCGCGACCAAAAGACCGAACAAGCCGCCAATCGCCAGAAAAACAACCGCAACAACGGCGTTTATCTTGATCAGCTTTTCGGCCGTAGCGAAGACCTTCAACCCGGTTTCCGGGCAGATCCGATATTGTTCATTTGAAGCCATCGATCATCCCCTACTTCTTGTCCACTACGATCATCTTGCCGAGCATCGTATGATGACCGACTCCGCAGAACTCGTTGCAGACGATGCCGAAATCCCCGGTTTCCGTTGGCTTCAACGTCAAAACCATTTCATAATTTGGGTGAACCTGAATATTGATATTAGTCGGCTGAAGTGAAAAGCCGTGCTGCCAGTCCATGGAAGACAGGTGGAGGCGATAGGTCTGGTCTTTTTCAAGTTCCAGAATCGGCCACCATTCCCAAAGGCGTCCCAGCATGTATACATCGCTGCCAGCTGGCGGATGGACGACCGGAATTCCGGTGTCGCCCTCTTCGCGAACAGTGTATTTCGCTGCTTCGGCTTCGACTTTTTCGCCGTACGTTTCGGGATTGACCCGATAGGCT
>JAJFIJ010000079.1 GCA_021775105.1 Rhodospirillales bacterium
GAACCCCACACGGAAAACCTTGTCGTTTACCTACTATTCCATAAGATCGAAATTGGCTTGAAATTCATTTCGGAAATCATTCTATGGATGCACTGCTGGAAGAAAAATATGTCCGCGTCAAACCCTGCCGATACGGGACCATGCTCTATTTTAGCGGTGATTCCTATGTCGGACGGTCACTTGATCTTTATGGTGAATTCTCTGAAGGCGAAGTGCGGGTGTTTGATCAGTTGTTGCAACCGGGCATGACGGCGGTTGATGCGGGGGCCAATATCGGATGCCACACCGTTTTCATGGCAAAAAAAACGGGCCCCGCTGGCAGGGTTCATGCTTTTGAACCCCAACGGATGATCTATCAGGCTCTGGTCGCCAATCTTGCACTGAATGCCATCGAAAACACGCAAGCCTACCATTGCGCCGTTGGATCGGGCGAGGGCTCCGTCACTGTTCCCCATATCAACTATGCCAAAGGCGGAAATTTCGGCGGTCTTGCGCTCGGCCAATTAGACCAGGGTGAACCGGTTCCGTTGCGCAGCATTGATTCGCTGGACCTGAGCGCCTGCCATTTTATTAAAATTGACGTGGAAGGTATGGAAACCGACGCTCTGAAAGGGGCGAAACAGACACTCGACGAGTTCAAACCTTACCTTTATGTGGAAAATGATCGCCCGGACGGCTCTGCTGAATTGATCGAAACCCTGTTTTCCGCCGGGTATCGGCTATACTGGCATAAGCCCGAATTGTTTAACCCGGAAAATTTTTACGCCAACACAGAGAACGTGTTCGACAACCTGATTTCACGAAATATGCTGTGTGTTCCAAAATCAAAACAGACTCAGGTCCGAAAAATGCCTGAAATCACTTCGCCGGACATCCGATTTTAGTTGCAGACCAATCGCATCGTTGTCTAATTATGAAGTCGGCTCGAACACCGCCCCGTAATGATAGGGTTCCAGCTCAACCACATTGCACAAAGCAAACCCGGCTGCGAAAATGCTCTCAGCACAGGCCTTGGGACTTAACCTCATCCCAGTTGTCGGCCCTCGGGCTTTGCCATCAACCGTGGTCAGTCGGCGGTCCGTATCATGCCAGTTGACGATCACCAGCCGGCCATCTGGCTTGAGGATTCGCTGAACACCCTCGGCAAACATCAACTTGTCCGGTATGCCGTGGAATGTGTTGGCAATAAAAACAAAATCCTGCGGTTCAGCGATAGACAGGGACAAATCGCTGACATCAGCCTGAACGAATTCTGCATTTTCACAATTTTCATCCGCACAGGCCCGACGGGCGAGGTCCAGTTCACCCGCATCCAGATCAATCGCCTGCACCATCGCCGGGGCCACCGCCCGGCAAAGGGCCGGTGTGAACCGCCCATCGCCACAACAGACATCAAGTGTAGCCAAACCAGACCGCGCACCCAAATCCTTGACCACCCTGTCCGGGTCGGGCCAAAGGGTCTGCCACCAATCCGGATCAGGCATTGAGGTCGCCGGGAAATACGGATCGTCAATCACGGCACGCTCTCATCAGGTCATCTTGCATTTCCACTACATTACGCCTGCACGGATAAACTGGTCCAGACCAATGACGAAAATAACGATACGATTTATCCGGCCTTCCGTCGTGAAGAGACAGCACACCCGCGCATCTGGGAAATGACGCCGGCAATCTGGTGCGGATGACTGTTGGGTAACATGTGGCCCGCATCAGGGTAAGTGATCAGACTGGATTTGGGCAGAATATCACACAGTTTACTGGCGATTCTTATGGCCGGTGTGGTCGATTGTGCACCCCGCACGATAACCGTTGGTGCCGTCATACGCGCAAACGCCGTGGCAGGTACGTTTTCCCACATGGTTGTCAGGAAATTACGCGCAACAACAGGTGCCATTTCATTGATTTCCCTGCGTTTTTCCACATCCAGAATTCTCCAGACTCCCTCACCATTCCAGTACTCGACAAATGATCGCATGCCATTGGCATCGGCAGGGTTGGCGGCAGCTTGATGAACAGAATCCGCAATGTCTGATATTTCGCGAAATGCCGAGCGGTCTTCTTCATTGCCATCGCGAAGCAGATAAAATGCCACGGACTCAATCAGGGTCAATGACCGCACCAGACGGGTTTCCTCCAATGCCACGCGAAGTGCCACGGCACCGCCATAGGAATGCCCGACAAGATGCACGGGCCGGTCCAGTTTCTGGATCATTCGGGTGATGTTCTGCGCTTCTACCGCCAATTTTTGCGGCGCATCGGCAGGCCAGTCCCTGCTTCCGTATCCGAACAAATCCGGCGTGAAGATACGACAACCGGCACCCAGATTCTGGGTAACCTTGCGCCATTGCCGACCCGATGTCCCGGAACTATGCAACAGCACAATTGGGGCACTTGCGCGGGACGTATTGATTTTCGCTGGTAAATTGGCACTTGAGATAAACATCTTTATTCCCCGAATTTGGCCGGATCATCCCGCCATCTCTGTAAAATCAGTCCTCTATTTAGGGGATGCATGTGAATTGGGTATAGAACTAGGGGTGAAGTCCGCGTTAAAAGTACGTTAAACTGAAAATAGTTCAGCTTGACGGATCGGCGGGATGGTCTGCCAAGCGACATCATATCCAATATGATCAACTCAGGTTAAAGTTGGGGATTTGTACGTGCCAAAGATCGAGTTGTCCCTGTTTGGGCACTTTTGTCTGAAAAACAGAGAGGGTGAGGAAGTAACTCTTCCGACCCGAAAGGCACGCGTTCTGCTTGCCTATATGGCTGTGCCACCGGGGCGCAGCCATACCCGTGACAAACTGATCAATCTTCTATGGGCTGATCGGGGTGATGAACAGGCGCGTGGAAGTTTCCGCAACGCCCTGGCATCGATCAGAAAGGCCCTTGGCGCAGACGTTATCACAACAACGC
The DNA here is from genome assembly GCA_021775105.1 of Rhodospirillales bacterium. Classification (GTDB taxonomy): domain Bacteria; phylum Pseudomonadota; class Alphaproteobacteria; order Rhodospirillales; family Casp-alpha2; genus JAJFIJ01. Next base: position 2,917 of record JAJFIJ010000079.1, read on the forward strand.
AGGAATCTGTCAGCTTGGCGACGGATCAAATTGATGTTGATGTGACACGGTTTGAAGAACTTGCCCTGACTGGCACGGAAGAGGCATGCCAGGAAGCTGAGGCGATATTTTCGGGTCTCTTTCTTGAACTGGCCGCATTCGACAACCCCGAATTGCGGGAATGGCTCGACTTCGAAAGAACCCGGACCAACGAAATTGCCAATGGTGTATTACGAAACCTGCTAAACCAGCAGACCGCCAATGAAGATTTCGATCAGGCGGCGGAGACTGCAAGAAAACTGTTGGTTCTGGATCCCTTATTGGAAGACATTCATCGTGAATTGATGCGCATTTATACAGCCAACGGAAAACGCGGGCTGGCGCTCAACCAGTATACGACCTGCCAGCGCCTGCTGGCCGAAGAACTGGACCTCCAACCTGAACCGGAAACGGAAGCATTAATCAAGGCTATTCGTCGACAAAACGTCGGCGATACTGTTCCTTCTGTCCAACCAACCGAGGTTGCCGCCCAGAATGCCGAAATTGATCGCCGCACATTTACTACCCGGCCTTCTGTCGCGGTTATGCCATTTGATAACCTGAGCGATGGTCCGGAGCAGGAGTACTTTGCTGACGGTGTTGTTGAGGAAATTACGGCTGCACTTTCGCGGGTTCGCAGTTTCTTTGTCATCGCCCGTAATTCTGCCTTTGTTTATAAAGGCAAACCCATCGTGCCTTCAGAAGTGGCTGACGATCTTGGGGTACGGTACCTTTTGCTCGGCAGTGTACGCCGGGCTGGCGAACGGTTGCGGATTACGGCCAAACTGATTGACGCCGAAGAGGGCGAGCAGATCTGGGCTGATCGATATGACGGGCAAGTTGATGATGTGTTCGATTTGCAGGACCAGATTACGGAAAGTGTTGTCGGAATCCTGCAACCGACAATCCTGAAAGCGGAAATCCGGCGGGTGTCGAGAAAACGACCGGACAGTCTTGAAGCCTATGACTACACCACTCAGGCCTTCCCCAAAGCCTGGGCGCTGGCGCAAAAGGAAAACACCGAAGCCATCGAATTGCTCAACAAGGCGATTGAACTGGACCCTGGCTATGCACTTGCCCACGCCCTGATATCATGGTGCACCGCGCAAAATATTGTTTACAACTGGGTCGTCATTACCGACGAAACCAAGCTGGCTGCCCTGAAGGCCGCAAAACGGGCCTATGCTATTGATGCCGAAGACCCACTGGTCCTGACCATGCTGGCAACAGCGGAAACGCTGGTTGGCAATCTGGACGAGGCCGGCATTCATATTGAACGCGCCCTCGCCTTTGACCGGAATTCTGCCTGGGCCTGGATCAGGAGCGGGTGGATACACGTTTTCAAGGGTGAAAATCCACCCGCCGCCATTGACGATTTTCTTCGCGCCAAACAGCTCAGCCCGTTTGACCCCTTGACCTTCAACCTGCACATCGGCATCGGCATGGCCCATTTTTCCGCTGCTGAACATGAACAGGCGATTACCTATCTGGAAAAGGGAATGATGGAAAAACCCGAGGCCGTATGGGCGAACCGGCCGTTGGCTGCCGCCAATGCGCTGTTGGGCAATGATGCTGAAGCCAAAAGAATCACAGCAATTGTTCTTGAGAATTTTCCCGGACTGACGGCAACCCGGATCATTGATTCGCTGCCCCACCGCATGCCGGAAGTGCGTGAACGTTACTTCCGGGGCCTGTGTCTGGCGGGTCTGCCAGAGAAATAGAACAGGGACTCGCCAAAGGCCCCATTGGCGTCCTATATATGGGGGATGGACGGCATCCCTCAATTCAAACCCCTGAAGCGTGCGCCCGTTAAAGACGGACGCCGGCTGAAACTGGCGTCACCCTTCGAACCGGCTGGTGATCAGCCCGATGCCATCAAAGAGCTGACGGCGGGCCTTGAAGCCGGAGAGCGCGATCAGGTTCTGCTCGGCGTCACCGGGTCTGGCAAGACCTTCACCATGGCCCATGTCATTCAGAACCTGAACCGGCCGACGCTGGTGCTGGCACCGAACAAAACGCTGGCCGCCCAATTATACGGCGAGATGAAAGAGTTTTTCCCGGAAAACGCGGTCGAATACTTTGTCTCCTATTATGACTATTACCAGCCCGAGGC
>JAJFIJ010000080.1 GCA_021775105.1 Rhodospirillales bacterium
AATGTGGCGTCGCTGAAGCCGTACTTGCGGCACAGATCGGTCGCCGACATGCCCGCCTGATGTTCTTTCAATATCCCGATGATCTGTTCTTCAGTAAACCTGCTGCGCTTCATAATCCGTCTCCTTCAAATATGGAACGGACACTAACTTAAAATTGAGGACATTTCAGGGGGCAGGTCAATTGCCATGAGTACTGTTGAAAATATTCGCAAACACCGCCACCCGGAAAAGCGTAACAAGCCGGTCAATCCGGTGCAGCGGAAATTGATTGGGGTCGCCATTTGAGTCTCAAATCTGCCATAAACGGAAATTTAGAACATGCCATAACCGCCGAAATGCACGTTTAATTTTTGCGTATCTGCGGAGGTTAATCCTATTCTCTTCCGTGCTCTTATCAGTTGTGGATGTGCCTAGTCCTGTGAAACGGGAAACACCTAACCTTTACCGCGCCAGGGAATGGTCTTGTTGATTATCCAGCGCATGCAGATATCAAAGACAAGCCCCAGCACGCCCATGATCAAGATCGTTACCCAGATGAGTTCATAATCGGACACCGTACGGGCGATGTTCTCGATGAACCCGATTCCTGTTGTGCCCGCCAACATTTCAGCGGCGACCAAGGTGCCCCAGCACACGCCAATGGCAATGCGAACACCTGTCAGGATTTCCGGAAGGGCATTCGGCAGAATAACATTGCGCAAGATCTGCGTGGTTGATGATCCAAGCGAGTGGGCAGCTCGAATTTTCGACAGATGTGTACCCGATGCACCAGTACGCGCTGAGATAACCATGATTGCGAATGCCACCATGAATAACAGAAATATCTTACCATCATCCGTAATGCCAAAGATCGTCAAAATAAGCGGTGCCCAAGCAAGCGGCGGCACAGGCCGATACAGCTCAATTAAGGGATCAAAGAAGGATTTGAAGAACTTCGACACCCCCATAAACAGACCAAGAGGTACACCAAGAAACACACCAAGCCCCAGAGCCAGGAGTACCCGAAACAGCGAATCCCAAATATGCCCATCCAACATCGGGATATGACCCAAGGACATATCTCCTTGTGCAAACGAAAGAAGCTTGTCTTTAAAATTCGGGGTTATGATGCCATCTGCCCCATGACGAGCGTACTCACCCGGCCAGACATCTGCGATCCAATCTGGTACAAAAAACCCAACAACATCGGCAATTGGTAACCATTTCCACCACAGCAAAGTGGTTCCCCTGTACCCTCCGCCATTTTCCACATCGGGATCGGCTAAGCGCATAAATGTTGCGACCACATCCGTGGGTTTCGGTAACCAGCGGGCTGAGCCCTGTTCCGTACACTGGGTGCGTGATTTCACGACGCCCTGTCCGGGAAAGAAAAGCGTATCAATCAAGGTCAGGTTGCCGAGCGCCTGACTTTTCGCGGCGTCAAGATCAGCAATCGCTGCATTAACACCGTCAAAAGATGACGCGGGAAAGATAACTCCATCGTCTAGTCGTCTAAATATACGTTCAATAGCCTTTACATAGTCACCCCGTATGTCAGCTGTCCGCTCATCAAAATTGCCCGCTTTGTTGAAGGCCTTAAGTATGTCGATGCGTTGCTTGGTATTTTGAATAAGGTGTCGATTTGCTGGCGGATGATTCCTGATTGCCTTGAACAACGTTACAACTTCAACGGCTTTGGTCGCGACATTATCAAACAACACCCCACGTGCGGTCGTCGGCAATACAGGGATTTCGGTAAATGTCGTGCCCCAGTTGGGCTGCGCTAAAGCCTCCGCTGTCGGGTTCAGTCCCGAGGGGTCTGACCTCAATTCATTGCTCAGGTCATTTAACTTACCCATCAATTGTTTAAGCTGATTTTTGGATTCCAGTTTAAGATTTGCCGGATCTGACGAATTGATCATCACCTGACGAACCTGTGCGATCAAAGCAATGAGTTCAGCTTGCTCGTCGCTTGAAAATGCTGACTTTGGCATTTGCAATTGCAAGTCCGTCAATTGATCGGAATTTCGAGCAACGAGCAAAGTGGATTTGTAATAACGTGAACCAATTGGCAGGGCTGCCTTGACCGGCGATACGACCTCTTCGAGTTTTGCAACCTGACACATTTCGTTGGCGGCATGCGGAAAATAGGCCCGGCCAACACCCCACGAAAAGAAGAACCAAACTAATAACAATGCCGAGACGCCGCAGACAGCCCAGTACCACCCGCCTCTGGTCCGTTCAGGATCGCCAAATACTTCGTCTTTGGCTGTCAAGGCGCTCTGCTTCACCCCTACAACAATGGAGTAGACAAACATGATTACGAGCGCGACAATTACCACCGCTGCAATAGAAGCGCGATTATCTGATAGCCATTCAAGCACGACCCATGATCTCCTCTTCCATATTCCAGATCATTGTCAGTATTTCTTCACGCACTTCAGAGAAGTGACTGTCCTGCTTGATCTCACGCAGCGATTCCTTCAGGCCACGTTCGGCAAATGGTAAATTGTATTCTTTGTGGATGCGGCCTGGGCGCGGTGCCATGACAAAAAGACGTTCACCTAACAACAAGGCTTCCTCGACTGAGTGGGTAATAATCAAGATTGTCTTGCCTGTCTCTTTCCACAATTCCAAAACAAGAGACTGCATCTTTTCGCGGGTCAGTGCGTCCAGCGCACCGAGCGGCTCATCCATCAAAATTACGTCTGGGTCGTTGATCAGGCATCTGGCCAACGCGACACGCTGCTGCATACCACCAGACAACTGATAGGTCGGGGTGTCGCCAAAGCCCTGAAGGCCGACGATTTCGAGCCACTTTTCGACCAATTTTTGGGCCTCTTGCGGGTCTGTATTCTTCATGCGAAGGCCATAATCAACATTCCGGCAAACAGGCAGCCATTCGAACAAGGCGCCTTGTTGGAACACCATGCCGCGCTCTACGCCGGGGCCATCAATCACGTTTCCACCGAGCTTTGCAGCCCCGCCCGTTGGATTAATAAACCCTGCGATCATGTTTAGAAGTGTTGTCTTGCCACAACCAGAAGGACCAAGCACTGACAGCAACTCACCCTTTTTCAGCGTGAAGTTGATGTTTTTCAATGCCTCGACTGCTCCCCCCGTCTGCGGGATCGTAAACGTCATGCTGAGGTCTTCGCAAACAAGATCTGCCATAATACACTTCTACTATTAGGTCGGTTTTGATAGGAACTTCGGGATCCGTATGCTCACACTAATTCTTGATCGAACGAGAGGAGGTCGCAATTGCGACCTCCTCAAATAGTTCAACGTTGACTTACTCCAGGAAGGATCCGTCGATTGTCTTGGCAATCGCGGACCCATCAGAGTCGCCCGAAAACACCAAGCCAAGCGATGCTGCCGCTGCGGCTGCAATTCCATCCTTACCAAAGTACTGTTTAAGTTGCTCTTTTGCTGAAGGCAGAATGAAATCAGCAACCTGAGTCTTGGTTGTTTCAATATTCATACGAGTAAACTTCCTAGATATAGAGGTGCCGCTCCCATACAGTATGCTATTTGGAATGGCGATCATTCGACAGGCGTTACTATTCAAAAAATGGTTAAAGAAATGGATG
>JAJFIJ010000009.1 GCA_021775105.1 Rhodospirillales bacterium
CTCAAATCGAGGCCCAGATCGAAGCAGAAATTCAGGCCCAGATTGAAGAAAGCATAAATGCAGGAGCCGATGAGGACGAATTCTTCGACACCACGTCTGAATTCCAGGAAGTTCTTAACGCATCGGTTGGCGACGACAACCTGTTCGGCGGTGACGGAAATACCCAGTTCTCCATGGTTCAGGGAACGTCATTGGGTGGTATTGACGTCGTTGATGGCGGTGCGGGAACGGACGAGATTTCACTGGAAAATCTGAGTGATTTTGAAGGGGAATTCGACATCGACAACCAGTCTATGACCTATTCATTCGACAATTCCACAACTCCAACTTCCGGATCCATATTGCTGACATCGGTTGAGCAATTATATGCAGATAACGGCACGGAATCTTCCGTACGCCTTAATATCGACGGCGCAAGCGCGGGGAGCTTTGGCTACATCGTTGCTGGAAATTCTGGCAATAACACGATCAGTGTCGCTAACGGTTCGTCACTCAGTTCAATCGGAGCATCCATTTCGGATTCAACAACCGTCGGCTCGATCCTGTTTGGCGGCGGTGGCAACGACACGATAACCGGCTCGTCTGCGGAAGACATCATATTTGGAGGCATCGGGTACGATACGCTGACTGGCGGTGCTGGAAGTGACTCACTACATGGCGGCGCAGGTAACGACACCATTTATGCCGATGGCGTGGACTTTATCGACGGCGGCACCGGAACCGACACCCTGACCCTGAGCAACAACAGCGATACGGTAACTGTCCTTGGCGTCGAAACCATTACCGGCGGCAGCGGCAATGATGTCGTATCCATGGATGGTGATGCATTGACAACCAATTACATCAACAGCATTACCGGAGTCGAACTGATACAGGCTGGTGCCGGAGACGATAGTGTTACGTTCTCCAACGCCTCGCATTCAACAGCGCTGGATGGCACCTTTGAGACCATTACCGGCGGCTCCGGCAATGATACGCTCAATCTCTCGAATAACGGCAACACCCTGCTCGACGTATCTGGCGTGGAAACGATTAACGGCGGCAGCGGAATTGATGTGGTTACCGTAACCGGGTCATCAGCGGTTGATATTCATGGTGGCGCCGAAGATGACACCTTAACCGGCGGGTCCGGAGCGGACTATCTGGTAGGTGAAGCCGGGGCAGACGTCCTGACCGGCGGTGGCGGCAGCGACAGATTTGATTATACGGCAGCCTCGGAATCCGACGACATAGCACGCGATACGATTTCTGATTTTGATGCGACGGATGATTCAGAGAAAATTTTTCTTGATGGCCTGAAGACCGGTACTTTTTCATTTGTTGGTGCCAGCGCCTTCTCAAGCGGCGGAAACACCGAAGCCCGGTTCGACGACACGACAAAAATCCTCGAAATCGACACCAACGGCGACGGCGCCAAGGATATGGAGATTGAACTGACCGGCGTCAGCCTAACCGATCTGGCTGCGGGTGATTTTCTAGTGACCGGCGCCGGTGACGTTGTTTTCAATTACAGTGGAAGTAACAGTTATACGCTGACAGGCAGCAATGACTTGATGTTTGGCAGCAGTGGGGCTGATGTCCTCAGTATCAGCGGGACAGGAACATCAAACGACACAGTTGATAGCGGAGCGGGAACCGACTCCATCACGATCAATGGAGCCATGACCCTGAATGTGCTGAACACGGAAGCCATCAACGGCAGCGCCGGTGGCGATACGCTGACCTTGGCCAATACCCTGTCTGGTGTAGCCCTGCGGCTGGGTGGTGGCGGATCGACCGATACAATTAATCTGGCAGACGGCGGCAATAACGTGACCGCCTGGGAAGACATTGAAATCATCAATGGCGGATCAGGTAATGATGTCATCACCGCCGATACACAATTTTTTGATGACATTACACAGTTTGGCGGCGGTCGCACCCGTACTTACGACCTTGGCGCGGGCACCGATTCCATCACCATGCTGGGAACCAACGACGGAATCGCCATCGCCAACGTCGAAACCATTGATGGCGGTGCTGGCACCGACCGTATTGCACTGATTGACAGCGGCACATCAACCACCGTCATAAGCGTCGAAACGATACTGGGCGGAGCCGGAACGGATACCATTTTGTTGGGTGGAACGAGCAGTACAATCAGTCTTTCCGCCGTAGAGAACATCACAGCTTCTTCCGGCGCACGCGACGTCACCCTGACCAGCACCTTAACAAGTGGGAACATCAGCCTAGGCGCGGATGATGACACGCTGACGGTCTCGACCGCGACGGTTAACAACAGCGTGACAATCGACCTGGGTACTGAGAGCGCCAATGACACCCTTATCCTCTCTGACGGCGGCACGATCACAGACGCCAATCTTTCCGACGTGACCGGCCTCGAAACCCTGACGCTGGCGGATGCGATAACCACATTAACCCTCGGATCGAACGCAGACACGGCTTTCGACGGTGTGAGCGGGACCATCGTTTCCGCGTCGACGTCGACAGTACAGACCATCAATGCCAGCGCCACCAGCATCGACTGGACCTTCAATATGCTAAACGCCAGCGGCGCGGATACGCTAACCGGCGGTTCGGGAAGTGATACGATTATTGGAGGTGCCGGTGCCGATATCCTGACCGGCGGTGCCGGGAGCGATATCTTTAAATATACGACTGTCACTGATTCTGTGATCGGAGCACTGGATCACATCACCGACTTTGTTGCGGGGGGCATTGGAGATCAGATCGACACCAATAGTATTGGAACTCTGGCCGTGATCGGTGACCAGGCGACCGGAGATACACTGGCCAATCTGACCCTGTCCGCCCTCAATATTCTTGCCAATACATCGACGGGCAGCCTGACTACAACCCTGACAGGCGATGTCACCAACACCGAAGTCATGCAGCTAACCACAACCGACAGTAAAACGGTGTGGGCGATTGATGTTGATGCCAGCGGCACATTTGATGGGTCCGATACAATTATCGATGTAACCGGATTGACTGGCACCATCGATTCCGGCGACTTCGTCTGACCCTGAACGCTTCACCGATACGGATAATCCATGCGTCAGTGCGGCCAATGTGCTAGGGTATATCCCCTTGATTCGCAACTGTGATTCGCGGCCAGAGGATTTGAGTGTCCGACTATGAGAGAACTGTTCGCCCGTCTGTTTTCCCGTCCCGTGATGATGGTCGAGATGATCGGCGCGTCGTTGCTGGCGAACATCCTCGCGCTGGCGTCACCCATTTTTGTCATGCAGGTATTGAATCGTTATGTCGCGCACGGCGTCGATTCGACCTTGATGACACTGACGGTTGGGGTGTGTCTGGCAATCATCATGGAACTGAGCTTTCGCCAGATCAGGACGCGACTCGCTGCCAGTGTCAATTCCGCCTATGACCGCACCCTCGCCCATGGCGCTTTTGCAACCCTGACAACAACCAAAACAGCGGCTATTGATCAACTGCCTACCGGTCTGCGTCAGGAAATGATTGCCGGCGCGGAGAAAATACAGGCCGCCTATAACGCCAACAATCTGGCGACAGTGTTTGATGTACCGTTCGCGCTGCTGTTTATCGGTGTGCTGTATCTGCTTAATCCGGCAATCGCCATCGTCGTCACCGGCTTTGTAGTGTTCGGATTTATGGTGTCCCTTATTTCGCTGCTCACCATGCGCAAACCGACACAAGCCATGCAGGGGGCGGCAGCACAACGCAGTGGCCTGATCGGGTCGGCCATTCAGGCAGGCGAAACCGTGCGCGCCTTTAACGGCGGCGCGTTTCTGCGCCGTCACTGGGAAAAACAGACCGGAAATTTTCACAACCTTTTTCGTAATATCTCCGGGCGGCAAGGGTTCATCCAGACGCTGGGCATGAGCATTCAGGCGTTGATGGGGGTCGCCGTCATTGCCGTTGGCGGCATGCAGGTGGTCGCCGGAACCATGGATGTCGGGGCAATGATCGGTGCCAATATTCTCGCCGCCCGCGCCCTCGGCCCAATCGTAAAATTCGCCATGATGAGCGAACAGATGGCAAAGGCACGCCATGCTCTTCTGATGTTTCGTGAATTCGCCAAACTGCCGCGCGAGCGCTCCGACGGCACGGCACTTAAGGGCTTCACCGGGGCCATCGCTTTTGAGGATATGGCCTTTACCTATCCGGGAAGCAAGGCGCCGTTGTTTGAATCCGTTAACCTGAAACTGGAGCCCGGCAGCACACTAGTTTTTACCGGCTCAAACGGGTCCGGCAAATCGACAATGGCGCGGCTGCTGGCCGGACTGCTTGATCCGACACGCGGCAAAATTCTTGTCGATGGGGTCGACCTCGCCCAGGTCGCGCCAGAATGGTGGCGCCAGCAGATTATGTACCTCCCGCAGGAACCGAAGTTTCTTGATGGATCACTGGCGGAAAACATTACCTTGTCCGCGCCGCGAACAGATGCGGCGCGCCTCAACGAATTGATTGGCATGGCCGGACTACGGAGCTTTGTCGACCAATCATCGGACGGATACGACACACCGATTATCGGCGGCGGCAAGAACCTGTCGCTGGGTATTCGGCGGCGCATTGCGCTGGCCCGTGCGCTGGCATCTGGCGGCAAGGTAATGATCATTGATGAGCCAACCGAAGGGCTCGACAGTGAGGGCAGCCAGAGCGTGCTGGATGCCATCAACACCATGACCAGACAGGGCTGCACGGTGCTTATTTTTACGCACGATGCGAACCTGCTGCAAAATATTCCCCATTATGTCGACCTGAACGCCAAACCGGTTCCCAATCTGGTCCGTCGACCAACTGCCGTACCTTCGGAAACGGATGATCCGGTCCCGGCGCAAGGAGGTGTGACGTCGTGAACGCAATGATTGAGCATACCGACGAAGAACTGGCGGAAGAGGATCGTTTGACACATACATTTTTTGTGCTCTGCCTGCTATTGGTCGCGGCAGCCGCCAGTTGGGCCTATTTCGGCAGGCTGGATGTTGTCAGCACGGCGGTTGGTGAAGTCATTCCCTCAACCCAGGTTAAAAGTGTACAGCATCTGGAAGGTGGAATTGTTCGCGAAATCATGGTTCGCGAGGGTGACGAAGTTCAGCGCGGGCAACCGCTTGTCAATCTGGAACCGATTTCCAGCGACGCTGATGTTGAGGAACTCAATAGCCGACTAACGGCGCTAAGCGCCGATATCACCCGCCTCAGCGCAGAAGCCGAGGAACGCAATTTCATTACCTTTTCGAGAGAGCTGAATGAGCAACATGCCAAACTTGTGCAGGAAACAACGGCTTATTTCTCCACTCGCCAGCGCCGCCTGAAGAATCAACTCGACGGGCAACGTGAGAAAATCACCGAAACGAAAGAACAGATTGAAGAAATCACCATTCGCATTGCCAATGCTCAGGACAAATTGAAGCTGCTGAATGAGCAGGTTAAAATCAGTGAAGAACTGATGAAAGACCAGCTTACCAACCGCATGCGCCATCTCGACCTGCTGAAAGAGGTGTCGACCCTGAAGGGCGGTGTTAGCGAAGACAGGGCAGCATTGCGAAAAGCACAGGCGGCCTACAATGGTGCACTGAAGCGGCTTGAATCGATCCGTGATTCGTTCGTTGAAAAGGCCAGAGAGGAACTTGAAACCAAACGCCGGTCACATGAGGAGTTTTCCAGCCGGGTGCGCAAATTTGAGGATTCGCTGCGCCGCACGGTTCTACGGTCACCCGTTGATGGCGTCATCAAGACGCTATACGTGGTCACGGTTGGCGGTGTGGTGGCTCCGGGCGGCACAGTCGTTGACGTCGTGCCCGCAGGCGACCGGATGATTATCGAAGCCAAATTGCCGCCGCAGGACATTGGCTATGTTCATGCCGGACAGACCGCACTTGTTACACTTGCCTCCAGTGACGCCAACCGGTTCGGCAACCTCACAGGTGAAGTCGTGCAGGTCAGCCCGGATACCATCGAAACATCAGACGGGCAGGTCTTTTACAAGGTTCGTATCGCCACAGAGAAGGACTTTTTCCAGCGTGAAGATTCCCGCTACCGCCTAGTTCCCGGTGTTCAGGTGACAACCTCGATCCGAACCGGTGAGCGTTCGGTCCTCGCCTATCTGATTGACCCATTCATGAGTTCTGCCCGAATGGCCATGCGGGAGAGGTGATGTGAAGTCCCCTGCCCCTTTTATCGCCATGCTCACCCTGTTGATCCCTTCGGTGCTGGCTGCCCGTTCGCCCGAAACAGCCCAAAGTTCGAATGACAAGGACATCGTCACGCCTTTGATGATTGAAATTCCAGCACCTGAAATTATCCCCGGCGTCAGTCACCCGCCACTGAACGGCGTGATTCTTGATCTGGGCCCAAAACTGAAACTGGACCGGCCCTATTTGAGCAACGAACAGGCGCCTGAAGGCTGTATCGAAAAACCGGCGTTGAACGCCCGTTTCTGCCTCGACCCGGTGCAATGGCCGGTTTCCCTGCAAGATGCCTTCAGCAGCGCTGACGTTGTCTACAAGGGTGCCCAAGCCATCATTCGTTATGATCAGGACAAGGCAAGCCAGGCACATGTGCTGTTTCCTGCCGGGCAGTTCATTGATGTTGTCGAACACCTGAAAAGTAACTTTGGCACCCCAACCGAGGAAGAGTTCGTAAAAATACCGGTTCCAGAATCAGATACGCTGATGAATACGGTTGTTCGCTGGCGGAGTGTGATACAGGGGCAGGACAACGAGATGATTCTGGAAGTGCGCGCCCATGACGATATCCGCCGTCCTTTCCCGGACGCCAGTCACGGTTTCATCTGGCTTTATCGCAAGGGTGCTGACCCCATTTTCCGCCATCTCTCGGTCGTTGATCTGATGGTCCTGAGAAATCGCCGGATTGGACAATGGCCTTATGCCGGATCAATCCCTCAAAAATCAGTAGTCCAATAAGTTTTAGGCTGGACTGAACGCAGGATTCCTGCGACGTTTCGACCAGAGCCCGCTTGGTGGGTGTTCGACTTTAGTGCTGGGCCCGCTTTTGCGGGCGTTCGATTTTAATATGGATGTCAGGGAGTGCAGCAATGGGCTGGCAGGGTAAAATTCTTCGCGTGGATTTGACGGCAGGAACGGCGGAAAGTGAGCCGCTCAATATGGAGTGGGCGCGTGATTATCTCGGCTCGCGGGGGTTGGGCAGCCGCTATCTCTATGAGGAAATGAACCCGGCAGCGGATTCTCTCGATCCGGAAAACCGCCTGATCTTTGCCACCGGTCCCCTGACCGGCACAATGGCGTCAACCGGTGGCCGTTATACCGTGATCACCAAAGGCGCACTGACAAATGCCATCGCATGTTCAAATTCCGGCGGATACTTCGGTGCCGAGCTCAAGTTTGCCGGATATGACATGATCATCGTTCAGGGCAAGGCCGCCCACCCGGTTTATCTGATGATCAATGACGACAAGGCCGAGATTCTTGATGCCCGTGATTTCATCTGGGGTGATACGGTCTGGGATACGGAAGAAAAAATCAAGGCCCGCCATCAGGACCCGCAAATCAAGATCGCCTCAATCGGCAAAGCCGGTGAAGAACTGGTGCGTTACGCCTGTGTCGTCAATGACCGTGACCGTGCAGCTGGACGTTCAGGCGTCGGCACGGTGATGGGATCGAAAATGCTAAAAGCCATCGCCATTCGCGGCACGCTTGGGGTCACGCCGGACAAACCGGAAGAATTCATGACGGCGGTGCGTGCCGGACGTGAAAAGCTCGACCCGCATCCGGCCCGCAACCGACTGATGAACCACGGAACCATGCCGATGATGGACACCACCAATGCCTACGGGTCTCTACCGACAAACAATTGCCGGGATGTACAGTTTGACGACATCGCCAAAGTCAACGTCCGCGCCATGCAGACGCCCCGGAAATCAGACCGGAAGGCCAACTTGATCAGCAACAAGGCCTGTTTCGGCTGCTCTATCGGTTGTGGCCGGGTATCAAAAATGGACCCCAGCCACTTCAGCGTCCAGGGCGACGAAAAGAAGAAAAAATATAGTGGTGCCATTGGCGGTCTGGAATATGAAAGTGGTTTCTCACTGGCCTCCATGGTTGGCGTCAATGATATTGAAGCCGCGACCTATGCCAACATGCTATGCAACGAACATGGTATGGATCCGATTTCCTTCGGCGTGACGGTTTCCGCCGCTATGGAACTTTACGAAACCGGCGCAATCACTATGGAACAGACTGGCGGCATTGACCTTAAGTTCGGTAATGCCGAAGCCTTGTGCAAGCTGGCCGAACTGGCCGGGACCGGTGAAGGGTTCGGCAAGGACATTGGGCTTGGCTCAAAACGCCTTTGTGAAAAGTACGGCCACCCTGAATTCGCCATGGTCGTCAAGGGACAGGAATTCCCCGGCTACGATACCCGCGCCATGCAAGGCATGGGGCTGGCCTATGCCACATCCAGCCGTGGCGCATGCCATATGAAAGCAAGCCCGTTTGTCGATGATTTCACTCACGTTCGTCCTGATGGCAAAGCGACCATCGTCAAAACCACTCAGGACAAAAGTGCGGCGGTTGATTCGACTGGTTGTTGTGCCTTTGCGGGCAATGCCTGGGGACTGGACGATTATGCGGCACAAATTCACGGTGCCTGCGAAGGTGACTGGGACGAAACCCGCCTGATGGAAACTGGTGAGCGGATTTTCAATCTCGAACGCCTGTTCAATCTGGAAGCCGGAATGACCAAAGCCGACGATACCCTGCCGCAACGCATGCTGAAGGAAGCCGCTAAATCAGGCGCTGGTAAAGGTCACGTTACCGAACTGGAAAAAATGCTGCCGGAATATTATGAACTCCGTGGCTGGGACCCGGACGGCAACGTCCCACAGCAAACCCGCCAGCGTCTTAATCTGTCATCACGGACCGGTTGAAATGAAAATCAGGGTCAAGCTCATCTCCATGGATGGGCCACCCCCGAAAGGGTTTGATGATTTCGGTGAGGCGGAGCTTAACCTCACGGGCGGCCCGTCCGTCACAGACCTGCTCAACGAAATCGCGCTCAGTCGCGAAGAAACCTACATGGTGCTGATCAACGGGGAAACCTCCCCGCCGTCCGGACGCGACACTCAGCTTCTGTCGGACGGCGACGACGTCGCAATCTTTCCACCAATGCAGGGCGGCTGAGGCGAGGTATCAGGCAGGCATCCGGCGAGCCATTGGTGATTCTCGAACCGGCAGATGCACGATGGCGGAAAACGCGCCAACGCCAACGCCAACCCACCAAACCATATCGTAGGAACCGAACCGGTCATACATGGTTCCTCCCAGCCAGACACCGAGAAACGAACCCAATTGATGCGAAAAGAACACAATACCGTAGAGTGTCCCCATATAACGCAACCCGTAAATATGCCCGATCAGCCCCGCCGTCAGGGGTACGGTTGCCAGCCAAAGCGATCCCATAACGATAGAAAACAGAACAACCGTGGTTGGTGTCATGGGAACCAGGATGAAAGCAGCGGCGGCGATGGTTCTGCCGGTATAAATGCCTGCAAGCAGGTATTTCCTGGGCCATCTTTTCCCCAGTGCTCCCGCAGTAATTGCGCCAACAATATTAGCCGCCCCTATGATCGCTATCGAAAACGCACCCAATGACGAAGTCGAATTGACACCCAAACTACGGATCACACTATTGGGCGGAATGGCGCTGCACATCTCGGTGACGAAAGCCGGAAAATGTGCAGTGACAAATGCCAATTGGAACCCACAAGAGAAAAATCCAAGGAAAATCATGCTGTAGGTAGGATCGCGAAAGGCCTTGAACAGGACCTCTGAAAAGGTCTCATCCATCTGTTGTTGGGTGACAACTGGTTCCGCCTTCATAAAGGGCAACACGATCAGAACTGCGATGATGGCGACCGCGAAAATCAGAAATACCGACGACCAGTTCATCTGCTGCAACAACGCGTTGGCGACAGGCGGGCCAATGATCTGTCCGGCCGATCCGGCGGCGGTGGCTATGCCAAGGGCGAGAGACCGGTGCTGTTCCGGCGTGCTGCGCCCGACAACAGATAAAATGACGCCAAACCCGGTGCCAGCGATACCGAACCCGACAAGTATTTCTA
>JAJFIJ010000081.1 GCA_021775105.1 Rhodospirillales bacterium
ATGAAGCGCTTGAAACCCCGAACCCTGGATGAGCTTTGGAAAGCTGCCGGAACAGTCTGCGATCTGTTCAAGCCCGAAGAATGTCGCAACTTCTTTGCTGCTGATGGATATGCGTCAGAATAAATCGGAACCGCTCTAGCCGCGCTCGAATAGAGTCTTGAAGGCGCCGCCCAACGTGCCTTCCTCAAGATATTTCATGCCGAAAATGCCGCCGCCGATAATCGAAAGTAGAGCGATCACCGACCCGAGCGCCAGTGTCGACATCCCGGTAATCCCCTGCCCGACCGTGCAGCCAAGGGCCATCACACCGCCGACCCCCATCAGCGCACCGCCGGTGATATGGCGAATCATGTCGGAAGTATCGGCAAACGATTCAACATGAAAATCACCTGTTGATTTCGCCATTATAAATGAACCGGTAATAATGCCGCCAATAACGGCAATTCCAAAATTGATGGTCGCGCCGGTGAAGGTCATCAGGTACTGAATGCTCTCGCCAACAGGGGCGACGAAACTGAACGATGCCAGAGGTGTCGGCTCAAAATCATCATACCCAACAACACCGGTGACATACCATGCGCTGGGTATCAGCAGACCAATGATCAGGCCGGACAGCAGATCCGGCTTTGAGGCCCGAAACTCCGGACTTTTGAGGCAAAACCAGAGTACACCCCCGGCAACAACCACTGTTGAAAGCAGGCGCGCCGTCCCGTCCGCAATGCCCAGCGCCATCAGGAAATCCGGGATGCCCTGCGCCGCCATATCGCGGGTTGAAAGGTCAATTATCGTCAGGCCTTCAAGCTCGACGCGGGCCAGACCGACAAGTCCGCGCAAAGTCATATAGGCGAATATCCCGATAAAGATGGCAACAATCAGAGATTTCAAATTTCCGGCACCGAGGCGAACCAGCGTCTTGTTGCCGCACCCGCCGCCGAGTGTCATACCAAACCCGAACATCAGCCCACCGACAATCGCGCCAGCCCAGCCCAGGTTGGCCGACAGGTAAATGGAGCTCGAAAGATCAAGTAAACCCATCATATGCAGGGTTTGTGAGCCCAGAACGGCGACGGCCATTGCCAGCATCCACGCCCGGAACCGGTTCCAGTCGCCGATAAAGAAAATATCTGAAATCGCACCCATGGTGCAAAAATGTGTTTTCTGGGCTGTCCCGCCAAAAATCATGCCGAGCACAAAACCGAGCGATGTAACCACATATAATACCGGAAAGTCTTCCATTTTTTCTCCTCCGTCCTGAAGGCTCCGCACCTTCAGGGTGCACACTTGACGCCTGTTTTGTTTTATTCTAACCGGGGTTTTCACATTATCATATTCAATTTTTATATAATATTGATATAATGACCGAAATCCGCTGTTTATTCCCTTTTTTTATAATCTATAATTTTATATATTAAGGTAACGACATAGTGAACATTCAATGGGGGTTTCCATGGCAACCGAAACACTTGATGCCAAAGGTCTGAACTGTCCGCTTCCGGTTATGAAAGCGAAAAAAGGCATCAAAGCCCTGCAATCCGGAGAAACCCTTGAGGTTCTGTCTACGGATCCGGGTTCTGTTCGCGACTTTGAATCCTTCTGCAAGGCAACCGGCAACAAATTGCTGGAATCTGACGAACCGGAAAGCGGTGTCTATCGATTCGTGATGGAAAAGGGCTGAATACTGGCCTTGCCAGTCCGCCTTCTGAACGATTTCCCTGACAAACAATTGGGAACATTCTCCGGCAATCCGCTGGCTAAAATTATTTTTCTTGTTCAGAAACTTGCAAGGTTTGTCCCTTAGCATTACCCATACGTACACCGACTGACAACCAGCGCGTAGAATACGCGCTTATGGGGGCACGACATGAAGTCATATGATATTTCAGAACTGGATATTCTCGTTCTGGAAAGTGATGTCCTGGTACGCAAACTTCTGACGGAAGTCTTCAAGGAATTTGGCGTCCCAACGGTACACAGCACATCGCGTCCGGAGATGGCCTGGCAGATATTCGAAACCATGCCCGTTGATATTATCTTTGGCGACTGGAGCCGTGGTCTGGACGGAATGGAATTCCTGCACAAGGTCCGCAACGATAAATCCAGTCCCGACCCGTTTGTCTCGTTTATAGTCGTCACCGCGCATTCAGGTACGGAAAATGTATGCCATGCCCGCGACAAGGGCATGACCGAGTTTCTTGCCAAACCGGTCACACCAAAAATGATTTATTCAAGAATTGTCCGCGCCATCGAAAGCAATCGCCCGTTTGTTCGCGCGTCTGACTTCTTCGGGCCTGACCGGCGGCGCAAGTTTATGAGCATGATTCCCGGAAACGACCGACGCAACAAGGCCGTTTGATCCCGACCTTGTTGAAACCTGGGCGTCAGTCGTACCCTTATGGCCTGATGTAGGACCAGCCTTTTTCCTGTAGTTCCATAAGCCGGACAACACCGGACGGCACGACATTGGCTTCGGAAACCAGCTTCATTTTCTTTCCTGCTTTCTCGCTCATTTTCCGCTGCGTATTTCCGCAAGCTGAAAATGACAGATTATCCATTTCAAGTCCCATCGCGGCGATCCGGCTTTTCACCGGAGACTTCTCCTCGCTGAACATCATCAGGCCCGGCCCATAGGCGACGACCTCGATCTCCACCGTCTCGCCTTTTGACTGATAATATTTACTGATGTTGGCCGCATTGTTGAGCGCCATGTTCATGCGCTTTGCATCATTTTCATCAACGTGAATAGCCACTTTATGTACGCTTCCACCAGCAATAGCCGGCGCACTGGCCAATCCCAACGCCAACCCCAATACCAGAACCCGCATCATTCCGATCATCGACATCATGTTCTCCTCCCTAAATTGAAGTAACTGCCTTCTGATCGTAGTCGAATTTCAGCCAAACTTGTCCATTTAATATTCCAACTCGCGAATATGTGAACATTGACGACAATTGAACGGCAAGCAGGTTTACGTTGAAACAGATATTGCATAAGCTATTGCATACCGAACAGGGGCTGACGTTAGATGGATGATGACGGACTGATCAAGAAGACCTATCGGCCCGGCGAAGTGATTTTCGCGGAAGGCGATTCAGGAGACGAGGCTTATATCGTCGAGGCTGGGGCGGTCGAGATTTCCAAACGAACCGACAACGCTGAACTGGTTCTCAGCATCCTTCAGCCCGGTCAGGTGATCGGGGAAATGTCCCTGATTGATGAAACACCGCGCATGGCGACGGCGCGTGCGGCTAAAAAAACGACTTTGATCGTTATCCCGAAACATGTGTTTGATAAAATTCTTGGCAAAACAGACGCGGTCGTTCGGGTCATCCTGAGCGCTCTGCTGGGACGATTGCGAAACCAGAGTCAGGCCAACGTCAAGAACACCCTGTAGTACACTCATCATTACTTGCCGACAGGAAACCGTGGTCGCGGTCCTCGCAAACTGATAGACCACGCGGGAACGGTTTTATGTCCCGGAGTCCTCAATGGCATTTGCCAGCGATTATATTTCATTTGTTCTGGTTAACAGACGGTTTCTGGCTTTCGGTCTGCTGCTGACGTTTGGCTCCAGTTTCGGGCAAACCTATTTTATCTCCCTGTTCAGCGCTGACATTCGTGCAAATTTTGGATTAAGCCATGGCGACTTCGGATCGCTATATGCCATCGGCACGCTAACCAGTGCCGCCACACTGATCTGGTTCGGCCGCAAGATTGATGACATGGACCTGCGTCTCTATGCCCTGATCGTGACAGTCGGGCTGGGGCTCGCCTGCTCGCTTATGGCATGGTCGCCATCACTCATTGTTCTCGGGTTGGCGATCTATACTCTGCGCCTGTTCGGGCAAGGGTTGATGGGGCATACGTCGGCAACGGCAATGGCACGTTATTTTGATCGTTCGCGCGGCACCGCACTAAGCATCGCGGCACTGGGCTATCCGATTGGTGAAGCAATATTTCCATTTGCCGCAGTTACCCTGCTCGGCTTTCTGAGTACCGGGCAAACCTGGGGCATCATTGCGTTGGTCGTCTTTCTGGTTCTGACACCAATGGTTCAGGTGTTGCTGGTTGGTCAGGGTGCCCGCCATCAAGAACATCTTGATAAAACGGCCCCTTCCGCAAGACAGAGTTCATCGGCACGACAGTTTTCCCGCCGCGATGTACTGAAAGACCGAAACTGCTATGTCATTCTGAGTGTTGTTCTGGCACCCTCCTATATCACCACCGGTATATTTTTTCACCAGGTACATCTGGTCGAGGTCAAGGGCTGGGAGTTATCCTGGTTTGCCGCCGCCTTCGTCATCTATGCATCCAGCCAATTGGCGTCGACTCTGGCGACCGGGCCGATAATTGATCGCTCCAACGCCCTCAGGCTGCTGCCGTGGTTTCTGATGCCACTCTGCGCGTCTCTTGTTGTGCTGGCGACCTTCGATCAGCCGTTTACCATCGTGATATTCATGCTGCTTGGCGGCGCAACTTCCGGCGCAGCGGCAACAATCTCCGGCGCTCTTTGGGCTGAAATTTATGGCGTTGCTCATTTGGGCGCTATCAAGGCCATGGCCAT
>JAJFIJ010000082.1 GCA_021775105.1 Rhodospirillales bacterium
CTCCACGGTTACTATTTCGAAGATATGGAAGTCGGAATGTACGATGTCTATGCCAAGACCATAACCGATGCCGACATCATCACCTTTGCCGGTATTTCCGGTGATACCAACCCGGTTCATCTGAACCATGAATTTGCTGCAGAAACCATGTTTGAAGGGCGCATCGCCCACGGCATGCTGACAGCCAGCTTTATTTCTACTGTAATCGGCACCAAGCTGCCGGGGCCGGGCTGCATTTATGTCAGTCAGAACCTGCGTTTCAAGGCACCCGTGCGGACCGGTGAGACGGTCAGTGCGACGTGCACAGTCGCAAATGTCATCCCCGAAAAGCGCTTCATCGAGCTGAAAACCGTTTGCACGGTTAGCGGCAAGGTTGTTGTTGATGGCGAAGCGACGATTATGGTCCCGTCCCGGGTCAAATAACGCCCACCAAAATTCGGAACCCCGCTTGAAAAGCGCGTCTCCAGGGCGCGCTTTTTTTGCGTTTCCGGCACAATCTCTGTACAACACAGGCTTTCCTATTGACCGGCACCCAAGCCACTGACAGTTTCCCCCACTATGCGCATTTACAGACACTACGAAACCCTGCCTGCCGAGGTCCAGAATGCCGCCATTGCAATCGGCAATTTCGATGGTGTGCATATTGGTCATCAGGAGGTTATCAACGAAGCCGGATTGATCGCCCGGAAAAAAGGGATTCCCTGGTCAGTCCTGACGTTCGAGCCGCATCCGCGCTCGGTCTTTCAGGCCAACCAGTCGGCCTTTCGCCTGACGCCCTTTCGCGCCAAGGCGCATGCTCTGGAAAACCTCGGCATTGATGCGATGATTGTGCAACGCTTCAACCGGAGCTTCTCACAACGTCCGGCGGAAGACTTTGTCCGCGAAGTACTGGTCAAGGGGTTTGGTGCCCATCACATCGTTGCCGGGTACGATTTCGTTTTCGGCCACAAGCGCGGCGGCAATTGTGAACTGCTACTGGCGATGGGACAGCAACACGGGTTCGGTTTTACTGCCGTCAGCGCCGTTGAAAGTCCGGACGGCAAGGTATATTCATCCACGCGGATTCGCGAATGTTTGCAGAACGGTGACCCCGGTGGTGCGGAAGAAATCCTCGGGCGACCTCACGCCATAGAAGGCCGCGTTGCGCCGGGAGAACAACTGGGGCGAATCCTCGGTTTTCCAACCGCAAACATCCATTTGGGTCTGGGATTGCGCCCTAAGCGCGGAATATATGCGGTCCACGTCGAAATTCAGGGTAAAACCTCACCGCATGTACTCGACGGCGTTGCCAATATTGGCAATCGGCCAACTGTTAATGGTGTAGGCGACCTGCTGGAAGTTTTCATCTTTGATTTCGATGAAGAGCTTTACGGCAAAAGATTGAGAGTGAGCCTGATCGATTTCATCAGGCCCGAAATCAGGTTCGACGGGCTGGTCGAACTGAAGACGGAAATGATCAAGGACGCCGAAAAAGCGCGTCAGATACTGGATATGAAGGCAAAACAATGAGCGTGGATTATAAATCGACGGTATACCTTCCGAAAACTGACTTCCCCATGAAGGCCGGGCTGCCAAAACGCGAGCCTGAGTTGATCAGTCATTGGATCGAGACGGATCTGGAAGCTGAAATGCGGAGAAGTGCAAAAGGCCGGGAGAAGTTCATCCTTCATGACGGACCCCCGTATGCCAATGGCCACCTCCACATCGGCCACGCGCTCAACAAAATTCTCAAAGACGTAATCAACAGAACTCAACAAATGATGGGCAAGGACGCCTATTACGTACCGGGATGGGATTGTCACGGTCTACCGATCGAATGGAAGATCGAAGAAAAATACCGCAAGAAGAAACAAGACAAGGATGAAGTGCCGATCGTCGAGTTCCGAAAGGAATGCCGCGAATTTGCCGAAAGCTGGATCGATATCCAGCGCGAAGAATTCAAGCGTTTGGGAATTATGGGCGACTGGGACCATCCTTATACAACGATGACCCACAAGGCCGAAGCAACCATCGCTGGCGAATTGGGTAAATTCCTGATGGACGGTTCGCTCTATCGTGGGGCCAAGCCGGTGATGTGGTCGCCGGTCGAGAAAACGGCACTGGCCGAGGCGGAGGTGGAATACCACGACCACACCTCGACAACCATTTTCGTGCGCTTTCCGATCAAGTCTTCTGGCGTCGCCAACACAGACGGGGCGGCAATTGTTATCTGGACGACAACGCCATGGACCATGCCCGGAAACCGCGCCGTCGCTTACGGCCCGGAAATCGACTATGCCATCATCGAAATCAGCGAAGCAGGTGAAGGCAGCCTTGCCGTAGTTGGTGAAAAACTGATCGTCGCCGAAGACCTGATCGCAGACATCAGTCAGAAATGCCGGATTGGCGGGTACACGATTGTTCATCGTTTCAAGGGTGCTGAACTGAACGGGACCATTTGCGCCCATCCACTGAACGGTCAGGGATATGATTTCGACGTTCCGGCCTTGAGTGCAGATTACGCTACGACCGAAGAAGGCACCGGTATTGTTCACATTGCACCGGGTCATGGTGTGGAAGATTGGGAACTCGGTGTCGCCAATGACATCGAAGTGCCGCAGACGGTTGGTGAGGATGGCTGCTATTTCGACCATGTGCCGATCTTTGCCGGTATGCATGTTTATAAATGCGCGCCGGATGTTGTCCGTATCCTGACCGAAGCCGGTAGCCTGTTGGGTAGCGGTAGCCTTGTCCATCGTTACCCCCATAGCTGGCGCTCGAAGAAACCGCTGATTTTCAGAAACACCGCGCAATGGTTCATCTCAATGGAGAAAAACAATCTCCGCCAGACCGCCCTGAAAGCGATTGAAGAAACCCGATTCGTTCCGGCCAGCGGCAAAAACCGGTTGCGTGGTATGATTGAGGACCGCCCGGACTGGTGCGTTTCCCGCCAGCGCGCCTGGGGGGTGCCAATTACCGTGTTCGTTAACAAAGCCTCTGGCGAACCGCTTCGCGACCAGTCGGTCATGGACCGGATCGTCGCCATTTTCCGTGAAGAAGGCTCGGATGCATGGTTTGCCTCCCCACCACAACGTTTTCTGGGGGACGACTACAGCGCTGACGATTATGAGCAGGTTACGGATATTCTCGATGTCTGGTTCGATTCCGGGTCCACCCACGCCTTCGTTCTCGAAGGTGACGAATGGCCCGAACTGAACTCACCGGCATCGCTTTATCTTGAAGGCTCGGACCAGCACCGCGGCTGGTTCCATTCCTCCTTGCTGGAATCCTGCGGAACGCGCGGACGTGCCCCTTATGAAGCCGTTCTGACACATGGTTTTGTGATGGCTGAAGACGGTCAAAAAATGTCAAAATCCCTGAACAATCAGGTTTTCCCCCAGCAGGTGATTGATCAGTTCGGTGCGGATATCCTGCGCCTCTGGGTAGTCGGCTCCGATTATTCGGAAGATCTGCGCATTGGGCCGGAAATCCTGAAACAGCATTCAGATATTTACCGGCGTCTCCGCAATACGCTGCGGTTCATCATGGGGAATCTGAACGAATTCAGCGATGATGAGCGACTGGCCGCCCCGGAGATGCCTGAACTGGATCGTTGGGTGCTGCATCGCTTGTGGGAAATGGACACCATGATCCGCAAGGCGTGTAACGATTTTCAGTTCCATATGCTGTTCACCGAGTTGCATACTTTCTGTGCCATTGATCTGTCGGCATTTTATCTCGATATCCGCAAAGACGCTCTCTATTGCGATCAACCCGATTCTATCCGCCGCCGTGCCACACGGACGGTCATGGATGAGTTGTTCAACTGCCTGACGGCCTGGTTCGCACCGTTCATCTGTTTCACCGCAGAAGAAGCCTGGATGACACGCAACGCAGGAACAGATGCAGAGAAAAGCATTCATCTTCGCACCTTCCCCGATATTCCGGCGGACTGGCGTGATGATGAACTTGCGGAAAAATGGAAAAAAATCAGGACCATCCGTCGCGTTGTTACGGGTGCCCTTGAAGTCGAGCGGGCGGAAAAACGCATCGGTTCCAGCCTGCAGTCCCGGCCCGTTGTGCACACCCCGCAGGAAAATCACTCCCTGTTTGAAGGTCTGGATGCTGCCGAACTGTTCATTACATCAGGTGCGGATTTTTCAACCGAACCGGCTCCGGTAGATGCCTTCACACTGGAGGACGTTGATAATGTCAGTGTTGTGCCGACGCTTTCCGGCACAGACAAATGCCCTCGCTGTTACCAGTTCCCGAACGACATTGGAGTTGATCCGGAACATCCGGAAATTTGCGGACGTTGCGCCGGAGCCGTGCGCAATTACAATCCAGAGGCTGCCTGAGTTCGCTCGGGCAATTGACATGGGCAAACCCCTGATCCACGGCCTGGGAATTTCGGCGGTAATTATCGCTCTCGATCAACTCAGCAAATGGTGGATCACGGACGTCGTTATGCAGCCGCCCGCATCCATACCGGTGCTGCCTTTTTTCAATATCGTGCTGGCCTACAACCGCGGAGTCAGTTTCGGCATGTTTGCCGCAGGGTCGGATGCCGGGAAATGGATGCTGGTCGGTGTCGCCGGTATCATCACGGTATTTCTGCTCCACTGGCTCCATAAAGCGACCAACAGGCTGAATATCTGGGCGCTTGGTTTGATAATTGGCGGAGCAATTGGAAATGTCACTGACCGCATTGCCATTGGTGCGGTTGTCGATTTTCTGGACTTTCATGCTTTCGGTTATCATTGGCCGGCATTTAACGTGGCAGATATCAGCATTTTCATCGGCGCAGCACTTTTGATTGTCGAGTCTCTGTTCACACGCGACGATTCGGCGTAAACTGTTGAATTGATTCAGTTTCCGGCGTAAATTCCGGCCCTCGGGATAAACCGGCAGGTTTGCTCCTGATTTTTAGCAGGTGGATTATGGATTTTCAGGGTTTTGCAGTGATAAGAAAAACCGGTCTCATATTGTCCCTTTTTGCGGTACTCGCCCTCGCCAGCGGATGCGATTCGGCACGCAAGGCCTTTGGCAACAAAAAGAACCCGCCGGACGAGTTTGTCGTCTATTCCCGCCCACCGCTCAGCCTGCCACCGGATTACGGTCTGCGCCCACCCAAGCCTGGGATCTCGCGACCGCAGAAGACCCAGACCAGCGATATCGCCCGTGATGTCATCCTTGGTAAAAAACAGGCAACCATTCAGGCCAACACGGCAACAACTCCAGGCCTTCAGGCGATGCTGCGTGACACGGGCGCGATCGCGGCCGATCCCGCCATTCGCGACGCCATCAATCAGGAAACATCCATTTTGGCCGAAGAAGACCAACAGTTCATCAATAAACTGATCTTCTGGGTGGATGACGGGGCCTATCAGGGCACGGTTGTTGATCCGGAGCTGGAAACCAAACGCCTGCGGGAAGCGCAGGCCCTTGGCAAATCGATAACGGAAACAGAAACCATTCACGTTAGACGCAAGCGCCCGAAAAAGGGTTTGCTGAATTTTTAGCTGCCGTGCCTTTTCCGCGCCACATTCCAGACCTATATATAGCTGCATCTATGGACCGGAATGAAGGATAGTTGATGATCAGGACTTTTTGTGTGGCATTGCTGCTGATTGCACTAAATCTTTTTGCACCTGCACTATCGGCAGGCGTCTTCAACCCGGACACCTTTACCCTGAAAAACGGCATGAAAGTGGTTGTCATTGAAAACCGTCGAGTGCCGGTCGTTACCCATATGGTCTGGTACCGGGTTGGTGCTGCCGATGAAGGGCCGGGAGAAACAGGGATTGCCCATTTCCTTGAGCATTTGATGTTCAAGGGAACCAAAACGCTTAAACCCGGGCAGTTTTCAGAAACCGTTGCCCGTAATGGGGGGCAGGAAAATGCCTTCACCTCGTCTGACTATACCGGGT
This sequence comes from Rhodospirillales bacterium, assembly GCA_021775105.1. GTDB lineage: Bacteria > Pseudomonadota > Alphaproteobacteria > Rhodospirillales > Casp-alpha2 > JAJFIJ01. Next base: position 5,910 of record JAJFIJ010000082.1, read on the forward strand.
ATTACCAAACCATCGCCGTCGACCGTCTGCCCATGGTCATGGAAATGGAAGCCGACCGGATGACCAATCTGGTGATAACCGACAAGGAGGTCGAGCCGGAACGCCTGGTGGTTCTGGAAGAACGCCGATCGCGTATTGGCAATGAACCGGGCAGTGTTCTTGGTGAACAAGTCAGCGCATCCCTGTTTCTCAATCACCCTTATCGCAATCCGGTTATTGGCTGGGAGCACGATATCCGGGCTCTGGATATCAAACGGATTCTCGCTTTCTACAAGCGCTGGTATGCGCCGAATAATGCCATCCTGGTCGTCGCCGGAGATATTACGGCGGAAACCCTGAAGCCGCTGGCCGAAAAATACTATGGCCAGATCCCGGCGCAGCCACCAGTTCAACGTATGCGGGCCAAGGAACCGCCTCAGAAAGCCGCCAGACAGGTGACTCTGAAAGACAAGCGCGTTCGCCAGCCGACGTGGCGACGGACCTACCTCGCGCCATCGCTGTTGTGGGGCGATAAAAAACATCACTATCCACTGGAAGTTCTGGCCGATTTGTTTGGTGGAGGCGCCTCCAGCCAACTCTATCGCGCGCTGGTTGTTGACAAGAAACTCGCCGTATCCGCTGGTGCCTATTATAGCGGAAGCGGACGTGGTCCCGGTCGTTTTACCGTTTACGCGAGCCCGCGACCGGGCACCGACATGGCGACGCTCGAAGCCGCTGTGGAAGCCGAAATCGAACGGGTTATCAACCAGGGTGCAAAAGACAAAGAT